>JAKAVX010000676.1 GCA_021827465.1 Deltaproteobacteria bacterium
CTCGAAGATAAGTTCGGACGTTACGGACGCGCGCATCGAAAACTTGCCGTGGATGTCGCGGGTGGTGAAGCCAGGCGTGCCGCGTTCGATCAAAAAGCCTGTTATCCCCTCGGGGACCTTGGCATAGACCACTGCGAGGTCGGCGATCGAGCCGTTGGTGATCCAGCGTTTGGTCCCGTTGAGCACCCATCCATCGCCGTCGCGCTTTGCCCGCGTCTCCATCCCGCCTGGGTCAGAACCATGGTCGGGTTCAGTCAGCCCGAAGCATCCGATCAGCTTGCCCTTGGCCATCTCGGGCAGATAGCGGCGCTTCTGTTCCTCGGAACCCCAGGCATAGATCGAATACATCGCGAGCGCGCTCTGGACTGAAGCGAACGAGCGTAGACCCGAGTCACCGGCCTCTAACTCCTGCATGATGAGGCCGTAGGCGATGTTATTCATCCCGGCGCATCCGTAGCCCTTGAGATTGGCGCCGAAGAAGCCAAGTTCGGCCATCTGCGGGATCAATTCTTTAGGGAAGGTCTCGTCTGCGAAGTGGCGCTCGATGGTTGGCAGCACTTCGTGTTGGACGAACTGGCGCACTGTGTCCCGGACCATCCGCTCCTCTTGGCTGAGCATTTCGTCGAGGTTGAAAAAATCCAAATCTTTCAATGAATCCGCCATCTTGCGACTCCTAAGAGAAGATCCGACCGCTACTTGCGAGGCATGTTATGGGTTTTCGGGGCCGTATTGCCACAACCGCGAGCATCAAATATCCTTATATGAGAACGTCAGTCGTATGCATATCGAGACACTGAAAGTTTTCTGCGACGTCATCGACAGTGGCAGCGTTTCTTATGCTGCTTCACAGAACTTCGTCACCCAGTCAGCGGTTAGCCAGCAAGTTCGCAGTCTGGAAGAGAAGTACGAGTGTCGATTGTTAGAACGGGCGCGTGCGGGTGTCAAACCAACTGCGGCCGGACAGATACTTTATAACTCGAGCAAAGAGATCGTACGGCGGTTCATAGAGCTGGAGAACCGGCTTCGTGAGATCGGGTCAGTGGTCGCGGGATCGATCAGGGTCGGCACGGTCTACAGCGTCGGTTTGCACGAACTCCCGCCATACTTGACCGAGTTTCTGCGCTCTTATCCGCAAGTGAATGTGCATCTGGAGTATCTGCGCTCCAACAAAATTTACGAAGATCTGGTCGATGGAAAAATCGACCTCGGCGTAGTGGCTTATCCGGCCAAGCGCAGCCAGATAGTGACGATTGCTTTTCGCCACGACCAACTGGTACTCGTCGTGCCACCCGACGATCCACTAGCCAAGCATTCCAAGATAAGCGTGAGCGATCTGGCGGGCCAGAAGTTCGTCGGCTATGAACGCGATATAGCCACTCGTAAGGCATCGGACCGCATTTTGCGCGAGTACGGTGTAAAACCCCAGTACACGATGGAGTTCGACAACATCGAGACCATCAAGCGCGCGGTTGAGATCGGCCAGGGCGTAGCCATCGTGCCGCTGTCGACAGTCGAGCACGAGACCACCAGGGGCTCGCTCAAGATGTTGGAATTCATCGAGGGCACGTTCACGCGGCCGCTAGCGATAATCTACAAGCGCGGGCGAGAACTTGCGCCCGCCGTGAGCAAGTTCATCGAGGTGTTGACGACGGCGAACATCGCTTCGCCGTGGGCAGGCACTGAAAAAGCCGACCGCGGCGACAGCAATAGCAGCCGTGGTGAATCTCGCGCCGAGAAGCCCGAACGCGTGGAGAAGACCGCACGCGCCGAAAAGGCCGAGCGAGAACGGGCTTAGCGATTGTGCGGCGTGGGCTTTGGCCCGCGCGCCTTTTCCAAGTTCATCGAAAAAGAGCTTACGACAGCAGCGCGTGCAAGCGCTCGCGGTCGAAACCCGCGACGATCTCGCCTCCTGCGACTACAATCGGGCGTTTGATCAGGTTCGGCTCCTCAGCCATCAACTTCAACGCCTCGGCGGCGCTCAGTTTCCTCCCCTTCAACCCCATCGCCTTGAAGGCCGGGCTCTTGGGATTGAGGAAGTCGCGGGGATCGCACCCCTCAAACAGCCGCTTGAGCTCGGCAGCAGCGAGCGGCTGCTTTGCGTAGTCGCGCTCGTCGAGTTCGACGTGGAGTTCATCACGCAAGAAACTTCTTGCGTTCCGGCAGATGGTTCAGGTCGATTTCCAGAGAAAGCGCGCCTTCTTCATTTTTGACCCTCTCTTGTCCGTGCTGATGTAAGTTAACTCACGCCGGACGCGAGCCGGTAAATTCCCGCCTCCGCTCACGATAATCGCGAGCGCGCCGGCATTGTCTTAAGCGACCTATTGCCCTAGGTCCGACTCACTCGATACTTGTGCCAGGCAGCGGCGGCGCGGAAACGCCACTACTCGTGCCCTTGCCGGTCGAGTTGCCCGAGGTCGAAGCGCCCGGGTTCAGCGGCCCCGTGCCGCGGTCCGCCGGCTGAGGTATCCCCGGACTGCTCGAATTACTCGTAATCGGCGTGCTGTTGACCGAACCGCCGAGGTCGGCCGATGCGGTCCGGGTTGCCGGTGAGGACTGCATCGGCGCCGAATTCATCGCCGAACTTCCCGCTGTTGTCGTCGACGATGTGGACTGGGCGGGCTCGGGCGGCGTGGTGGTTGGTCCGCTGAAATGGATCGGCGTCTGTCCGGTTATCATGTCCGGCGTGAGAACGTAGTCGCCGCCGAGCGAGCTGCGCCATATGGTATTGGCGGTTTGCGTATTACCGCCGGTGAGCAGGTA
>JAKAVX010000677.1 GCA_021827465.1 Deltaproteobacteria bacterium
GCAGTCCGCGCAATTGCCGCGTGAGCTGGCGCAGGCTGGTGTACTTGAGCGCTTCCGCTTCGCACGCGAACGCCGCGATTGCGTCGCGCACGTAATCGTCCTCGATCGCCGGCCGTCCGCCGCGCGCCACCTGGCGCGCCGCGTCGGCGAGCTGGCGCACCTCGACCATCATGTCGGTGCGGCCGCCGTGGATCGTCCGCTCGAACATCATGTTGGTAATCGCGACCATCCAGCCTTCGTTCACTTTGCCGACGAGGTTCGCCTTCGGCACCGCGACGTCCTCGAAGAACACCTGGTTGAAGCCGTGTTCGCCGGTGATCTGAATCAACGGCCGAATAGTCACTCCCGGACTCTTGAGATCGACCAGCAGATAGCTAAGTCCGCGATGCTTCGGCGCGGCCGGATCTGTGCGGCAGAGCAGCGTCGAGAAGTTCGCGTGATGCGCGTTCGAGGTCCACACCTTCGCCCCGTTGACGATGAAATGATCGCCGTGGTCCACCGCCCGCGTCTGCACCGCCGCCAGATCGGAGCCGTGATCCGGCTCCGACAGCCCCTGGCACCAGATTTCCTCGGCCGAGGGGATGCGCGGAATATAGCGGCGCTTCTGTTCCGGCGTGCCCCATTGCATCAGCGTCGGCCCGACCCGCGCGACGCCCTGGAAGTTGACCGTCGGCGGCGCCTTAATCCGGTCGAGTTCCTGATGGTAAATGAACTGTTGCATCAGGGTGGCGCCGCGGCCGCCAAACTCTTTCGGCCAATGGATACACATCCAGCCGGCGTCGTAGAGCTTGCGATGCCATCCGCGGCGGCGTTCGAATTCCTCGCGCGTGTCCGGATCGGCGAGTTCGGAATCGTCCCGCCAGTCGCGCGGAACGTTCGCCTCCAGCCATGCGCGGAATTCACTGCGGAACGCCTCGTCTTCCCCGCTATAGCGAAAATCCATCGGCGTGATCTCCCGCGGCGGCGTTCAGCGCAGCCCCAGTTCGGCCAGCGGCCCGCGATCCGAGACCGCAATTCGCGCCGTGCCCGCCGCCAGTTTGACCGATCCGGGCGCGCGCTGGAACGGATCCGGCAGATCGATTTCGCGCGCGTAGTCTTTGATCGCCGGCAGCACTTCCCGCGCGAACAGCCGCATGCTCGCGCGCCGCTCCTCGTCGGCGACCGGACCCTGCACGCTGAACATGATGAAGATGCCCGGCCGCAGCACGCGCAGAATCGTCTTGATCTTTTCCGTCACCGTTTTCGGCGTCCCCGCGATTACCTGGTAATTGCGCTTGACCTTGTCCAGGCCGGCGCGCAGCTTGCGCCGCACGTCGTCGTAATCGGTCGATTCCGCTTCGTCCTCCGCCATCTGCCGCATCAGCTTTTCGCCGCTCACGCCGAGCCACGCGCTGGTGTTCTGCTTCGCCAGCATCCGGATCGCCGCCTTCGAGTTGTAGCCCGGCGGCACCGTGAATTGCGGCGCCGAAAACGCGTTCTGCCCGCCGCCGAACACGAAATTGTCCGCGATCGCCGACGCCTTCTCTTCGCTCTCCGCGACCACCGTCGGAATCAGGTAGCCGAAATTTTCCGGCCCGGCCTGATAACCCTGCTTTGCCGCCTCGTCCGCATAGTAATCCCACAGGTCGCAGGTCGGACCCAGCATCGTGCCCAGTCCAATGTATGGATAGCGATGCTCGGCGCACCATTTGACCGTCTCGGGACTGAGTACGCCCGGTATCCACATGGGCGGATGCGGTTTCTGATAGGGCAGCGCCCACGGATTCACATGGCGGTAATGAAAATGCTTGCCCTCGTAGCGCCACGGCCCCGGCCGCGTCCACGCCTGGATGATAAAGTCGTGCGCCTCATTGAACAGTTCGCGATTGTACGCCGGATTCGCGTTATTGAAAAACTGCTCGCTGCCCGCGCCGCGCACCCATCCGGTAACCAGCCGCCCGCGCGATATCAGATCGATCTCCGCCAGCTCCTCCGCCATCCGCAGCGGATGCTTGATCACCGGCAGCGGATTCCCGATCAGCACAATCCGCACGCGCTTGGTGCGATAGGCCAGAATCGACGCCTCCACGTTCATCACCGAACCCATGCAAAAGGGGTTGCCGTGATGCTCGTTCAGGGCGACCACGTCGAAGCCCAGCTCTTCGGCGTAACAGTTTTCGTCGAGATAATAGTGATAGTCGGCGGACGCCTTCTCGCGATCGAAAAAGCGGTTGGAAACCCCGAAATAACCATGATTGCGGAAGACTTCCTCTTCCGGAACCCAGCGATAGGGCCGTTCGGTGAAATATCCCACCTGCATTCGAGTATGCCTCTGAAGATTGGTCGTCGTCCGGTTATTCCGCGAAGAACCGATTGATCGCGCGGAGGAATTCCTCCGGCTTTTCGATTTCCGGACGATGGCCGGCGCCTTCGATCTCGAACACCTGCGCGCCCGCGATCGCCGCGCGGTAGCCGTCGATACAGCCGCGGGGAACCACCGCGTCGCGCGTGCCGTGAATCAAGAGCGTCGGCGTTTTCAGGCCGCGCAACAGATACGGCAGGCTGGGGTTGTGCATGAACGGCTCCCAGCCGATCCGCGCGGTCTCCGCCCGCGCGTCCTCGAACGCTTCGAACTGGGCCGGCGTCACCTCGCCGCCGTAAAGCTTGCCGAATTCCGGCGTCGCCGCCGGGTCGGCCACGGTCGCATATAGATGATGGCGCATCGTCAGCGCGAAAAAATCCAGAATTTCTCCCTGCTCCGGCTTGATTCCCATCGGCGCC
>JAKAVX010000678.1 GCA_021827465.1 Deltaproteobacteria bacterium
GGCAACTCGATGTCGAATTCGTTCTGCCACACGATCGACGGCGCGATCCAGTAATCGAGTCCGAGGGCAACCTCGCGGGAGTGCGGGGCGTACAGTGCCGGCGAACCGTTCAAGCCGAAATCGGGAACGAGCCCGGTCTGGATACCGCCCATCCCAACGCCCGTCGAGGCCGCTATGTCGTCGATCGCCACGTAATGCTGGTTGACCCCAGAGTAACGAACGAGGGGCTCCATCCGCTGCACGATCTTATTGACTTCAGGGCCGAACGGAAGATGAACGCCGTTAAGGTAATAGCCGGCCTGGATGTACCATCCCTGACGATTATCCGCAGGACCTCCCGATATCTGTCGGTACCCCTGCATCCATTCGCCGCGGGTTTGCAGATTTCCGATGAAATAGTTGTAGTCCACGCCCCAGGAGTTGAACCAACTGCCGTCACTCCACTTACTGTTATAAGTCGAAGCGCCGAGTTCGAGTCGGCCCCAGTTGGCGTCAACGGGAAGCGGATAAACGCGCAGGCGCGCACCATAGGACTTACCGTTGGTTTGCGCAAAGGCCACCGAAGTCGGACTGCTGACAGCCGCGCCGGCAACCGGTTCGCTGTAGCTTGCTCCGTCTCCAACCCAGACCGTGTAATCGAAATCCTGACCCAGCGCGCCCCATTGCAAGCCGCCACGAAACTGGAGCCCCATCTCGCCTGGGGGAACGACCGGCTCAACTCCAAACGGTAGCGGAGCCGAGACGAACCGATTAGTCCACATGGGGCTCTGCGTCTCGTACCAGTCGCCGAAAGGCTGATCGAACAGTCCGCCCACGAGCGTCAGATAATCGTTCATTTGAACCTGAAAATCAGCCGTCGAAAGATCGGTGCCAGTGCCGGTCGCGCCGAAGGCGGTGCTTATCACACCCTGAAACAACATCCAGTCGTTCGGACGATAAAGAATCATCGGCTCCCAGTCCGCTAGGAAGGTGTTCTGCGACTGGTGCGGAAAATCGTTGAGGGCCCCGCTTTGCTGATTATAGATGAAGTCAACGCCGGCCGCCCCGGTGATGTCAAAAGTATGCGTCCCGAAGTAACTGCCAATCGCCTGGCTGAACTGTGCCGGTGAAGGTGCAGACTTAACTTTTCCTTCGAGGTCGGTGACCTGTTGCGCAGTTTTAGTCTGCTCAGACTTCACCTGCGCATTGGCAGACTTGAGTTGCTGGGTCTGCCCTTGCATCTGATCAACTGTCTGTTTGAGCTTCTCGATGACCTGGCGATCGTGCGCGCGGTCCGCCCGCAGCTCTCTTAGTTCGCGCTCAAGCCGTTTGAGCTCTTTGGCCTGTGCCGCTGCGTCATCCGCCAACGCCCTGGGCGCGAGCACCACAGTAGCTATCGCAAGCATACCTACTGTCAACGCAGCTCTGGCCAACAATCCCATCCTCATTTTCATCGAACCCATTCCTGCCTCCTCCGGTCAATCCGGGCCGCTGTCTGAGACGACCGACGAGCGAACCCGACAACATCTTGCGTCAAACTTACCTGGATGACGCTTTTACCAGCTTCGGCTCTCTCGAGACCTTTATAGGTAAATCTCCCCGTTCCTGCCTTCTCACAATCAACTCCCGCACACAAACCTACCCCTAACGACAAGGGTCGCAATCAAACGAGCAATGAACGTGCCCGACGGTCAGTTCGCGTGCCACTTTCTTGAATGACGTCTTCGCCTGATTCAAATATCCTAAGGTTTTAGTACGTTTTCGGGACAGGCGACGATGACCAATGGCCCTAATACTGTGTGGCGGCATTTTGTAGAAGACCTAATAAAAGGGCGACGGTGTTTCCATCGGCGCCAGCACACAGTATCCGTTGGAATCATTTCGGGGCATCCAAGGCTGGCGGGCCTGGGTGCGGGCTATCCGGCAAGTGCGCTCTATGTCATCCATGATGGCCTGTCTCTTGCGGCATCATTTTTTTCTATGCTGGCGATGTTTTTCGGGACCGAATCTAATGAAGACGCTGTTCGATAGAATTCTTTGTGCGGTGGACTTCGACGAGCCCTCGATGGTGGCGTTGGATTTCGCTTGTAAAATCGCCAAGCAGAGTGACGCTGTGCTTTATGTGCTTCACGTCACGCCGGTGCCCGTCAACGCCAGCGAATTTTCGTCGCTTCCAATGGACCCGTATCCGGTATGGGAGAAGAGCGCACGAGCCGGCCTCGAGACGCTGGCCGAGGCGCATCTTAACGGCCGCGGCGTTGTTTATAAAATCGAGACGCGCAGCGGCGAGGCGTCCGAAGGGATTCTTCACCAAGCCGACGAGATGAATGTCGACCTAATCGTTCTGGCGACGCACGGTCGAAAGGGGGTTAGTCATTTTCTGATCGGCAGCGTAGCTGAACGGGTGATCCGCCGCTCGCCGAGGCCGGTGCTGGTGGTGAGGCCGAGCGCGCCCGCCGCGTCGTGATTTTTCGCGGCACACCGTAGCTCACATCACCTACTCCTTGCTGCCGAGCGAGATGATGGGTGTCAGCGGATCATGCGTGACTCGAGCCGAGGATTTGTTCCGCGCTCAGCACTAAAAGCTTTTATCGATGCGCGTAGTGCGATGCTTCAGGTTTCAGATGGGGCCCCTGGCGCGGGTCGTTGATTCCTGCCTTTCTGCTATAGCTGGCCAGTGCAAGGTATGCCCGCAGGACGTCGGTGCGGGTGACGATTCCCCGCAGCTCTCCGCGATACACCACCGGCAGCGAGCCAATCCGCTCGCGCCGCATCAGTAC
>JAKAVX010000679.1 GCA_021827465.1 Deltaproteobacteria bacterium
CCCGCTTCATGCTCGCGCAATATCCCGATGATCTGCTCTTCGTTGAACCGACTCGCCCGCATTCGTCCGTCTCCTCTCGGTGACGGACTCTAACTCATTTTCGTGCCGCTTTTCGGGGGGCAGACCACCATGTACGCGACGCCGATCGGCTGGGCACGGAGACCCTCCCCGACCTGATAGACTATCGTACGAACGAAAAAGAGCAGCGCATAATTCAACTTACAAGCGAACTCTCGGCACTGAACGCCGCCATTGTCGCGCTCGAAGATCAGCAAACGGAGGATTACAGGAAAGGCCTCGAAGCGGGCCTCGGTCAACGGCGTGCCGAACTGAAGGCACACGAGGATGCCAAACCGCTCGAAATCCAAGAACCTAGCCAGAACCAAGAACAGCAAGAAACGGCGAAAACAACTAAGCAGGAACTTGATGAGGCCGTCAGACAAGTAGAGCAACTAGACGTCACCATCAGGGAAGCAGAACAGCGCACGCGCGGTACTGCGCTCCAGATCGCGGCAGCCGACCGACTTGTCGCCAGAATCGACAACTTGGAGAGGCAACTTAATGCGTTCCACACCGAGAGTGTCCGCGACGCCCAAGTGCTTGGACTGGATACACGGAAGCTTGTGACGTTAACTGTCGATCGGCAGCAAATTCTGAATGCTAAGGCAACTGCCGTCCTCGCGCGCGACGCCGCAGAAGCGTCGCTTGCCGCCGACGTGCCTGACTCGCTCACTTCGCAGCGCGCACAGGTCTCTGCCAGAATTGAGGCCATCCGCTCCCGCCTCGATGAACCGAACCGCCGCTACCAAGAGTACCTCCATGAGTTGGCTAGCTGGAAAAAGCGCCAGAGCGAGATTGAAGGATCACCAACCGATGCCGCTTCAGTCAAAGGAATCGAGGCCAAGCTTAGCGCGCTGACCAATCTGCCACTCGATATCGCGCGACGGAAGAATGAACGCTCGGTCCTCGTGGGAGAAATCTTCAAGGCCAAGCAGGAGCTTCTGGACGATTACCGAAGACTTTACGCACCAGTCCAACGCTTTATCGACGAGCACCCAGTTTCACGACAGCATAAGGCCTTGCAATTCTCCGCCACGATCGCGGTGGATGGCCTGACTGAAGGCCTACTTGACTTGATCCATCGGGGAAGAAAGGGCTCCTTTCAGGGAGACCAAGAGGGCCATGCGCGGCTGCGCGACCTATTGGCGCGCCACGATTTCAACACCCCCGCCAGCGTGGAAGCCTTTCTCGCCGAGGTTCAAGACCATCTCGATCATGACAAGGGCGATCAAAACAACCCTACGGTCCGGTTGCGGGACCAACTGCGCCAGGGCAAATCGCCGCAAGATGTTCATGACTTCCTCTATGGCCTAAGTTACCTGCGACCTCGATTCGAACTCCGCTGGCAGGGGAAAGCGATCGACCAGCTCTCTCCTGGCGAGCGGGGACACCTTCTGTTGGTGTTCTACCTGCTCATCGACAGGCGCGACATCCCTCTAGTCATCGATCAGCCGGAAGAGAATCTGGACAATCAAACGATCGCTACAACGCTCGTTCCCGCAATCAAATATGCGAAAGGACGCCGCCAGACCATCATCGTTACACACAACCCGAACCTCGCCGGCGTATGCGATGCTGACCAGATCATTCAGTCTCAACTGGACAAAGCCAACGGCAACAAGGTCACCTACACCGCCGGTAGCATCGAGGATCGTTCAATAACCCAACTCATCGTGGACGTCTTGGAAGGGACCAAACCCGCCTTTGATCTCCGCGACGCCAAGTATGAGATTTTGGAGCGTCCTTGAGATGCATCATACGTTCCGCCGAGAAATCAGCGACAACGCCTCAGTTCCAGAGAGTAAATGAACTCAAAGCAGCGACTTGAACTTACGTGGATTGGCAAGGACGACCGGCCCAAGCTGGAGCCGCGCATCCTGCTCGAGGACGCGGAGAAGCCCCCCGCCTCGAAGCATCGTGTCACTGGCCGCGACCTCTTCGATAACCGCCTCATCTTCGCCGATAATTTGCTCGCTCTGAAACGCTGGAGACAACTCTCCGAATCAATCGCAAAGCGTCTGGGCCTTTCTTGCCGGTCGGTGTGTTTTCGGTTTTTGCCGTTGCCCAGTAGCCGACCGATGGATCGACCGCGTTAAGGAGCGGGCGATTAGCGTGAAACGGCAGAGATTCTCCGCGAATAGGTCGCAGTGCTTGAGCATCTAGCCGCGGTGCGCGCTGCGCGGGGCGGCGATCAGGGCGCCAGGAACGTCGTCTTCAGCCAATCCACGGCTGGCGTTAGATCGACCGCGGTCGCATCGGCGATGAGGCCGGGGACCGCCGACGCGTCATCCATCCCGACCGGTTTCGGGAGCATCGGTTCGAGCCGGAAATAACGCGCGCCCAGCAGTCGCGTGCATTGATACTCCGCGACGCCCATCACCCCGTCGATCATCATCGAAACCAGCGGCTTGGCCCATTGCGCCACGCCCCAGTCGAGGTCGTGGCCTGCTATATAGGTGGGGTTTGTCCCGGTGCCAATCGAGAGGAGGCGAAGGTCCTGAAGATTCTGCGCGCCCGTGTCCCTGTCGATCGCCTGGGCCATCGCCGCGACGCTCGGGTCGTTGGCCACAACGCCGCCATCGACAAAAACATGGTAGGTTGTAAAATACACCGGCGCGGCGCTCGTACTCATTGCGACGAAGCGCACCAGTTCGTTGCCGTCGGAATCCGGCCCCGGATAGTTGTGAAAGAACTTCG
>JAKAVX010000680.1 GCA_021827465.1 Deltaproteobacteria bacterium
GTCGATCTACGAGGAAATCGGGATCGATGAGATCAAGCTTGCGGGACGCGAGATGGATCGCGCGTGGGTCGAGCGCGTGTCAGCGGCCTACGCGGCGCGGCGCTACGAGGGCGACCTCAACGATCTCGTGCTCGGCTTCGACCATCTGGAACCGTACGGGCGGCTTCCGGTCAGGATTCCCAACCGTGCGCTCGACGGATTCGTCGAGTTCTTCAAAAAGAAGCACGATTGCCGCACGGGATGCCGCGATTGCCGCTACTGCGACGACTACGCGGCGGAACGGCTGACGGTCGAGACCGGCCGCGATTCATTCGTGCAGCGAGTCGGCAAAGCGATCGAGAAATTCGAAAGCGGCGGCTTCCGAACCGTAAGCGGCAACTAGGCCCGCGTCTCTCAATTAAACTTCAGGCGTTGTGCGTCCAGCTCTCTGAATCGCGCACACGGCACCGATTCCCGCCCAAACCAACGCAATTCGCGGTCTGGCTAGACTCGTGCGCTCGAAACAAATCCGATCTTTCCCGGTTTCTGAGTAATCGGCAGGCCCTGTCGGACAGCGTATAGCTCGGAGAGAGTATGGCGTCCGTTCGAAGCGCCGTCGCAACGCGTTTTCGACAGCCACTCGCTCGACTCTTCCTCGGTAAAGCGTCGGAACTCGATCTCCGACAGGCAGCGCCCGTGGCGGCGAATAGCGGGGTTCAATCGGCCGAGCTCCTCGTTCGTCGTAACGAGGATCAGAATCTTCGTGCCCTGTCCGAAGATTCCGTCCGACAGGTTCAGCAGCCGCGAGAGCGCCTGCCCCATCTCGTTCCTGGCGTCGACCGCCATCATCTCGCCGCAGTCTTCGATGATTAACAATCTCCACTTTTCCCTGCTCGGGTTGTCGTCGAACAGGTAATGCCCGGCGAAGCAGCCGAGCGCCACGTCCACGAGGTAGGTTCCGCAGCCGAAGAGCGCCTCGGGGTCGATGACATATTCGAACCGGCACCACTCTCTCCATGCCCACGCCAACGCGCGAATTGCGAAGGTTTTCCCGGTGCCAGGTTCGCCGTGCCAGAGCAGCAGGCGCCCGCTGTTTCGGTCGGGTTTGAGGCCCTCCATGAGCGACGCCAGATGTCTGCCGGTTTCGCCGGGGTAGTTAGGCGCGATCTCGCCCCAGCTTGCGACCTCGATGCGGCGTGGGGTGATCTGGGGCCCCTCGCCGCCTCGGTGCCAGAACCCGATTGGGAGCACGAGTTCCTCTGACGCTGGCTCGCGCGACACAAGCTCATCGATTTTCGCCGCGATCTTGTGCGCCGCTTCGAGATCGTTGCTGGCCACGCGGAGATCGACGTGTTCGGCTTCGTCCTGCCGCACCAGCACTAGCGCATCGCCTTCAGGCCAGGTCAGCAGATGGCTGCGGCCGAAATCGTGTTCCGACCACAGAATCGAAGCGCCGGGAACGGTGTCGGGCCGCAAGCGCTCGCGCTTGCCGGACAGATTGTGGGTTGTCACGACCCTGAAGCCGCGAGTAACCACGATTGAGTGTAAAGCGAGAACGCCGTAATCGTGCGGTTCGCCCTCGATGTTCCATCGCGGGGCCACAGGCGGATAGCCGGGCAGTGCGGGCATTGAGGATGCCTCCTTACAACCCGCAAACCTACCGCGAACTCGTGTCAGCGGTTGTCTTCGAAAGAAACGGCACCGCCGCGCCGACGCTTGCCGACGGGTCGGCTCGGGGTGACTCAGCGCGTGGGGTGCGCTTAGACGGCGCGAAGTGGCGTCTCGGGATGCAGGAAATAGAAGCCCGTCGGATCGACCTCGCCCATGATATGGGTTCTAAACCATCCCTGGATCAGCTCCGCGCCGGCGGGAGCAAGCGGAGACTTGACGCCGATTTCGGCGCGCTCAACCACTTCCCATCCGATATTTAGCGGAGTGCCGTCGGCGGGATTGAGCGGACGCAAATCGACGTTCGGCATCGGGATTCCGGCCGCGTCGCTCAAGTACCAGCTCGGATGTGCGGCGAGAACCGGACCGATATCGCTTCGCCCGAACAGCGTCAGAACGTCGCATCCAAGCTTTCGCGCAAGTCGCAGCCTGCGTGAGGCGCTGAAGGGCCCTTCGATTGCGGCGATCAGTCCCGCCGCGATTCGCTTCGGCAATCCCGCCGCGCCCGCTTCGTCGAGCATCCGTCCCGCCCGGTCCCATCCGCACGCGACGTAATCGACCCACTCGCGAGGCGCGGGCGGCTTCGCTTCCCATCCGGCGAGCAGCGTCGTTCCGCGCTGCAACGCTCCGAGCATCAGCGCGAGCGTGTACCATCGCGTCGGCGGCTCGAGCATCAGGAGCGTTATTTCCTCGGCCATCATGTAGAAGCGGCCGACCGACACTGCCGTCGCAACCAGGCTCCGATGGCTGTGCAGGACCTCGCCGCGTCCGTCGGGCGTTGGCAGAACCATCAGCGGGGTGCGTGTATCGGGACGGCCGGTGCGCGCCTTCGGCTCCGAGGCTTCGACTTCCTCGAAAGTGACGACCGGCGCCGGTGCGCCCGCAATCGCCTCGGGGGCGATAATCAACTCGGGCTGAAACGCCTGCAGAGCCTGCTCGGAAGGCGTCTTTTCGCTGAGGAAGATAAGAGCCTCGGCGTCGAACGCGCCGAACGCCGCGACCAGCATCCGCGCCGCGTCGGGCGCTACGATAGCCACGCGCGACGCGCGCTTCACCCTGGAGCGCAGGCAGTCGGCGAAGCGACGCGCGCCTTCGGCCAGAGCGCCATA
>JAKAVX010000681.1 GCA_021827465.1 Deltaproteobacteria bacterium
CAGCCACGAAGTCGAGCGCCGCGCGTCCCACGCCGATCGCCATAGCGGCCACAATCGGGCGGGTTGCGTCGAAGGTCGCCATCACGTTCTTGAAGCCGCCCTCGGGCCTGACCTCGGGGCTTCCAAGGATATGGTCCAGCGGGATACGGCAGTTGTCGAACACGAGCGCAGCGGTGTCCGAGACGCGGATACCGAGCTTGTTTTCCACCCGCACCACGGTCATCCCGGGCGTATTGTGCTCGACGACGAACGGCTTTATTCCGGCACGCCCGGCGTTCTTGTCCACGGTCGCCCAGACCACGACGAACCCTTCCGACTTTTCCGCCGCCATCTGGCCCGAGGTGCAGAAAATCTTGGTGCCGTTGATCACCCAATGGTCGCCGTCGCGCGTCGCGGTGGTGGTAACCGCGGCCGAGTCCGAACCGCATCCGGGCTCTGTAATCGCCATCGCGCCCCACTTTGGCTTGCCGCCGCGAAAGCGCTTGAGGAAGCGTTCCTTCTGCTCGGGCGTTCCGGCCGCCATCACGGCGGCGCCGCCGAGTCCCGGGTTCGGAATCGAAAGGAAAAGCCCCGCGTCGCCCCAGCATAGCTCCTCGGTGGTGACGACGGTGTAGAGATTCCGGAGCGCGGGCCCGGCGCTTTTCTTTTCGCCCTTCTCTTTCGTGCCCGACTCGGGCGTGGTGGCGTCGCCGAGCGCCGAGGCCGACCACATTGCCTCGAGGAACTGCTCGGGCTTCTCATGCTCGCGCTCGTCGTATTCGCGTGAGATCGGGCGCATCATCTGCTCGGCGACCGTGTGATAAAGGTCTACACGCTGAAGGGTCTGCGGTTCGAGTTCAAAGTCGATCATGGTGCTTTCTCCGTGATGTACGCGTCGCTCCGGCGGCCAGAGGTCAGACGGTTGCGATACCGTCGAGCGCGGCGAGTCCGCGCGCGTTTCGCAGCCACATCTCGACCGGATGCTCCCGGATATAACCGTGGCCACCGAGGACCTGGACGGCGTTGTCTGCAACCTTGAGCACGCTTGCCGCGGCGTAGTTCTTCGCCAGGTAGCTTTCCTTGAGCGCGTCCTCGCCGCGATCGAGCCGCCATGCGGCTTCCCATACGAGCAGGCGCGCGGCGTCGATTTCGATCGCCATGTCGGCGAGCATGAACGCTACCGCCTGCTTGGTCCCGATCGGCACGCCGAACGCCCGCCGCTCCTTCGCGTAATCACGCGCGTACTCGAACGCCGCGCGCGCCATCCCGATTCCGAGCGCCGAGATCGCCACGCGCGCCTCGCTCATCAGACGCGAGAAATTGATTCCGCCGTTGCCGCCCAGCCGCGCGGCGCCGTCGAGCCGCACGTCCTTGAGCGATATCGAGCAGGTGGCAAGCGGCTTGAACCCCATGTTCTTCTCGCGCTCGCCGATTGAAAGGCCCGGTGCGTCGCGCGCAACGATGAACGCGTCGACGCCCTTGAAACCCGCAGCCGGATCGGTGGCCGCGTAAACCAGGAGCGATTCCGCTCTGTCGGCGAGCGGAACGAAGCACTTGGTGCCGTTTAGAATGTAAGCCGAGCCGTCGCGCCGCGCGTGGGTCGAAAGCTCGGTCAGGTCGAAATCGAAGCGCGGTTCGATGAGCGCCGCTGTCGCGGCCACGAAGCGGTCGGAGGCGAATTGCTTCAGATAGCGATCACGCTGGGCGTCGATGCCCATCTCGAGGATCGGATAGGCGAACAGGCGCGGCGCAAGCGCATGGAGCGCGACAGATACGTCGCCGTAGCCGAGTTCCTCGGCCGCCACCGCTCCGGTAAGCGCCGAGCGCTGGTCGCCGTTGCCGCCGAACTGTTCGGGAATCGCGCTCGTAACCAGTCCCAACTGCCAGATTTTTTCTATCAGTTCGGGCGGAACGAGACCGCTTTCGTCAGCCGGACGCGCGGCGGGGCGAATCTCGTCGCGGGCGAAACCCTCGACGGTTTCGCGGATCATGCGTTGTTCTTCGGTTAGTTCGAAATCGACCATTCGAGAGAGCCACTCCCCGTTATAACTTTATGCGTTACTTTAAGTTTGCGATTTCCACCGCAATCCCGCGCGCGGCCGACCGGTACGCGGCTTCGACCGAGCGCTGCGTCGCCACGCCATCGGCAATTCCCGGTCCCGGCGCACATTCGCCCCGGAGCGCGGCGATAAAGATCGCGTCCTGCACCGCATAGGGTATCCGAAAGGCGTGCCTCAATGGAGACAGGCACGGACGTTCCCCGAGTATCCGGTCTTCGTAGCGGCGCATCACCTCTTCTTCCGCGATTTTTTCCTCGTAGCCGTCGTCTCGCTGGACTGTGATTGGTCCGGCGCCGTCGGTATCGCAGGCGAGGAACAGGTTCTCGGTGAACACTTCGATACGGCGGTTGCTCGGGCGATTCAAAATATGATGCCACACGGAGGTCAGTTGTCCGTGGAAGCCCGCTTCGAATTCGAACTCGGTCGCGGCGAAATCCTCGATTCCGGCCGCGCCGTTCAGGATTCGCGTGCGGCAGTATAGTTGCCGTATCGGGCCGAACATCCATGCGAAGGCGTCGAAGTCGTGCACACTATGCTCGATCAGCGTGCCGCCGGCTGTCACGCCGGGCTGATTTCGCCACCGGCTCGCGTGCGCGCCGCGGATCGGAAAATCCTGGTCGTCGCGCATGGTGACCGCGAGCATCCGTCCCGCGCCCTCCTCCGCCGCCATCGCGCGGATAACCGTGTACACCGGAGAAAATCTGAGCACCAATG
>JAKAVX010000682.1 GCA_021827465.1 Deltaproteobacteria bacterium
CCCATCCGATCAGATGCAGCAGTCCGACGAAGCCGAACAGCGCGGCAATCTCAAACCCGCCGCCGGTCTTCGGCGAAGCTTTCAAGTCTCCCGACAACTTCCTCTCCAATCCGCGATAACGGCGGCGTCCTCTGTCGCCAGGCTTGAAGATATCGAACCGATAGCAATAAAGACACGCGCTTTGCCATGCGGTCGGGGCCGGGCTGTCAGCCCGGCGGCTTGCAACTTTGCCGACAAATTGTTTCTCATCCGATAACGCGTTCGATCTCCGCGCTGAGAGGCATCATGGAATTCGCGAATATCAAGCTGGAAAAACACGAACTCATCGGGACGCTCACCCTGAACCGTCCCGAAAAACTCAACGCCATGACGCCGACGCTAATCGCCGAGATGGGCGAAGCGCTGACGGCAATCGAAAAGGATCCCGACATCAAGGTCGTGATCATTCGCGGCGCAGGCCGCGCCTTCTCTACCGGCTACGATCTGACGGTGGGACTGGGCGACAGCGGCGCGCAGCGCTACACGCTCGACGACGACCAGCGTTCGCTGCAGCACTACGTCGAGCACTGGCTGAGACTGCGCGACCTGCCGAAGCCGGTCATCTCGATGGTGCACGGCTACTGCCTGGCCGGAGCGACGCAGCTTGCCATCTCGACGGACATGATCTTCGTCGCCGAGAACGCGAGCATCGGATTCCCCTCGATACCCGCCGGCGCGGGTTACGTAAGCGCGTTCTGGAACTGGATGGTCGGGCCGCATCGCACCAAGTACATGGCTTTTCTTCCCGGCAGCCGGATAAGCGGCAAGGAAGCCGAGACGATAGGCTTCGCGACGCGCGCATTTCCGGCCGAAAAGCTCGAAGAGGAGACTTATGATTATGCGCGAAGGGTCACCAAGGTTCCCGCGCAGAAACTCCGGCTGGAGAAGCTCGCGATAAACCGCGCCGCCGATATCCAGGGATTCCGGACCGCGGTGCTGACGGGTGCCGAGTTCGACGCCATCTTCCACTTCGGCCCCGGCAACGAGGAAATCCGCGCGGTTCAGAAAGAGCGCGGACTGCGCGGCGCGATCGAGTGGTACGAGCGGAAATAACTACTCGCGTTGTCGGCAGTCAGAGAATCGCCAGCGCGTTGCCGGGCGAGCCGATTCCGTTCGGGAGCTTGAGCGGCGCCGCGACGAAGAAGAACGACCATCGTCCAAGCGCGCGGCAGCGTTGCGTGAGCCGCTCGAAATCGAAGAATTCTCCGAGCGCGAGGCCGAGCAACGGAAGCAGGCGGCGATGGAGCGAGCCGATCGCCGGATCGCCCGGAATCGCCTCCACCGCGGGATTGTCGCAGCAGAGCGCGCCGACATGCGCGTCCCAGAGAAAGCGCGCCATCGCCTCGTCACCCCTGAGACCGGTTGAAGTCAGGCCCTTCGCGAGTCGGTCGCGGCCGTCCTGATCGAGCGCCTTGTAGGCGTCCACCCATCCGGTGTGAACGCACAGTATATCCCCGGGACTGAGTGTTTCGCTCTGCGCGCGAAGTGCACTGGCAAGCTCCTCGGCGGTAATCATCACCGGCTGGAACGGATCGAGCGGCCGCCCCTCGGCCTTCATCCAGCCGCTCATATCGAGGAGCACTCCGCGCCCGGCGATCCCATGCTCGGCCCATCGATCGATTCCGAGTCCGATCGGCCCGGCTGTCGGATCCTGCGTGCGGCCGCCCCAGAAGCCGTGCTCCCGGCATCGAACGTGACCAAGCGCGTCCCACTGCGTTGAAGCCTGCGGATGAAACCCGTCGAGCCGATCGTCCATCTCGTTGCGGCTGAGCGCGAAGATCTCATGGCGATAGCGCTGGCGGCCGAACATCGGCGGATCGGGCAGGTTGAGCGGCAAATCGAGTGAAATCATCTCGCCCGTCCTGACCAGCGCCGCGCCCGCAATCACACGCTCGGGCGTAAGCAGGTTGATACTGCCGAGCGCGTCGTCAGGCCCGAATTCCTGCCAAGCGTGACGCATCCCAAGCCCGGCGACTTCGGGCAGATCATCGAAGGATCGAAGCGGTTTCATATCGGCGCATCATACGGTCCGAGCGAGCTCACACTCAACGGGATCGGCGGGAAGCTGACACCTCGCCCGGTCTCGCCTTCATGTCATCGGCGATCCTCGGTGCGGCGATGTTATTCCCGCGTGAAGCCTCCCACCTTCGTTGGTTAACGCGTGGCATTTTGCGATCCCGCGCCCAGTTGGACCACTCGCTGCGTCAATTTCTGCGCCCAGTAATCCATCGCACTCTCGGCGTCGCCCCATCGGATCTGAGCCGCCTGGCTCACCGCCATGCCACCTACGCGCTCATCGACAGATTCCGCAAGAAGTTGGCTGTTGACACCGTCGGAGATCTTACCCGCAGCCTCGGCTGAGCCGGCAAACGCGGCATGGCCGGTAGCGAGCGACTGCGCATAATTCAAAATCCTGGCCTGTGAAATGACAACTGACACGCTACGCAAGCCGGCATCCGCCGCGGAGGCATTGACAATTGCGGCGCGTATAATCACCACGCCCGGGCCCGGCTGATCGACTAGAGTAAAATGCTGCCCAAGGTTCTGCTTAAGCGCGTCGTAGAAGAGTCTCACCTGGAAGATGGCGCCCCCTGCGGGATTCGAACCCACGACCCCAGGATTAGGAATCCTGTGCTCTATCCATCTGAGCTAAGGGGGCGACCCGTCTAGGCTTACCGGAGCTTTCGGCCCCGGGCAATCACCATCGC
>JAKAVX010000683.1 GCA_021827465.1 Deltaproteobacteria bacterium
TTTTCGACGCACGCGAGGTTGTCGCCCAGGCAGCAGCCTTCTTCTACGGCAATCGCGAATATTCCGACCTTCCGCGCAAGCACAAGATAACCGTGGCTACCTGCCCGGCACAATGTAACGCGCCCGAGATCAACTGCATCGCTCTTATCGGCGTGCTTCAAGCCGGGCGCGAGGGCTTCGCGGTAAGCGTGGGCGGTGGCCTGTCGTCTACGCCGCGGCTTGCGCGATCGCTGGGCGTATTTGTGCCGGTTGCGCGTGCTGTCGAGATCCTGCGAGCCATTCTCGACGTATGGAGGCTCACGACCGAATACCGGATCTCGCGCGTGAAGGCGCGTCTCAAGTTCATGGTGGACGATTACGGACCCCATCGGTTCCGCGAACTGACGGAGGAGCGCCTCGGCGGGAAGCTGGAAGACCTGGCCGAAGCCCCGGTTTCTCAAGGCGAGGCAGACCATCTCGGCGTACGTGAGCAGCGGCAGCCGGGACTTTTCTACGCCGGATTCCCGGTGCCTCTGGGACTGATAAAGGGCGGCCAGATGCGCAAGTTGGCCGCGGTGGCCGAAAGCCTCGGCGGCGACGTTCGCCTGACGCGCCAGCAGAATTTCATCCTGGCTGGCATTCCGGAAAATCGCCTCCAGAAGACCTTGTCGCAGGTGGCGGAGATCGGCTTTCCGCTGGACGGGTATTCGCTTTACGGCTCGTCGATCGCATGCACGGGCGAGCCGCACTGTAATTACGCTGTAACGCCGACCAAGCCGAAGCTGGCCTCGATAATCGACCATCTGAGGCAGCGCTTCGGCACGCAGGCCGATGGGCTGCGGATCAATCTCGACGGCTGCCCGCACGCCTGCGCCCATCATTGGACCGGCGACATTGGGCTTCAGGGAACAACGGGACGTGGTGCCAACGGCGAGCCGCTCGAAGCCTTCGACGTGATTTTGGGCGGAAGCCTCGGACCCCATGCGGCTATCGGGCGCCCGGTTGTGCGCCGAGTGCCAAGCCGCCTCGTCGAGGAATGCGTAGCGCGCCTGGTCGAGGGATATCTGGCGCGGCGGCTTCCAGGAGAACGAT
The DNA here is from genome assembly GCA_021827465.1 of Deltaproteobacteria bacterium. The sequence continues at coordinate 1,072 of JAKAVX010000683.1, forward strand.
TTGCCAGCTTCTGCGCGCGGACGCCCACCGATGAGCTGGTGGCGATAGCGCAGGGACAGGTGCCGGGCGAAGTGTCGGTTGCAGCGGCGGGCGCCGGCTAGACCGGGAACATTCAAGGCCCCAGCGCGCAGGCTAGGCGAAGAGTCTGGATTGACGAGGTTGTGATTGAGATGGAACCGGGAAATCGGGAACCTGAAATTGCTCCGTACTACGACACGCCGTTGCTGATGGACGAGCTCGAAGCGGGCGAAGCCGCGATCGAGCTTGAAAGCTTGGAGGCGCCCCAGGTTCTGGAATGGACGATCGAACGCTTTGGACGATCCTTGGCGATTTGTTCCAGTTTCCAGGCCGAGGGATGCGCGCTCATCGACATGGCAGCCGGGATCGATCCGAACGTGCGCGTGTTCACGATCGATACCGGGCGCCAGCCGCAGGAAACCTACGAGGTAATCGATCGGATTCGCGAACGCTACGGGATCGCCGTCGAGGTTTTCGCACCCGACCATCGCCTGGTCGAGCGGATGGTCGCACGCCACGGGGTGAACCTGTTCTACCGCGACGTCAACCTGCGGCTTCTGTGCTGCCAGGTGCGCAAAGTTATGCCGCTCAGGCGCGCGCTCATGGGATGCGGCGCGTGGGTCACGGGCCTCAGGCGCGACCAGTGGGCGACTCGTTCAAACATTCGCAAGCTCGAAATCGATCACGACCACGGCGGTATCGTGAAGCTTTCGCCGCTGGCCGATTGGCAAGATGATGAGGTCTGGGACTACATTCGCCGAAACGACGTCCCTTATAACCGCCTCTACGACCAAGGCTATCGAACTATCGGATGCGCGCCGTGCACGCGCCCGGTACGGCCGGGCGACGACCCGCGCTCGGGACGATGGTGGTGGGAGACCGGCGCGCCTAAGGAGTGCGGCATGCACTGCGCGATCGAGACCGGCGGCTTTGAGCATGAGCTTGCAAGCCTGCTCGGCGGACGCGATGTCGGCAGCGACGGCTTGCCCGCCACGCGCGAGCCGCTTCATCGCGAAACGTTCGCCGCAGACCGCGTTTCTTCGGCACAGGATTGCGAAGCGGTGGGGGTGGCGGCAGGCGGACGATGAGCGCTGCCAGGGCCGGCGACAGCGCGGCTATCCGGCTTGAACCGCGCGACCGCGAACTGCTGATACCCGAGCTGCGCGCCGTGGCAGAGCGGATGAGCGACGCGGCTGCGCGCGAGGCTTACGCGGCCCTTGCCGAGGCGGTTGAGCGGCTCGAGGTGCCCGGCACGATGGGCGAGAGGCTGGGCGCGGCCCTGAGCGTCGTACTATCCAACGGCCGAATACGCGCCAATTTCGGTCCGGGCGGCGAGCTTCAGCTCGCGCGGCTCTTTCATCGGACTCCGCAGGGACGTGGGATTCTGGCAACCGTCGAAGAGCTAAACGCGGCGCTTGCCCGGCTGCGGGGTCAGCCGCTGCGCGACGCCAGTGTTGCGCTGCGCGCCCCAGGGGTCTTTGCCCTCACTCTTGAAACTTCCAGCTGCCATATGGTCGTGCGACTGAACCCGTCCGGCGCGCAAGTCGAAAGCCTCGAAATCGGGCTCGCGTAAAACCTTACGCGGCCGGCGCTCGCGAAGGCCCGCTCGGGGTTCAGATGGCGCCTGGAGCCGCCTCGTCACCTGACATCGGGCCAT
>JAKAVX010000684.1 GCA_021827465.1 Deltaproteobacteria bacterium
CCTCCGACCCGAGACGCGGGTCAGAACGTTAGGCCGGATTGAAGGCCTCGCGAGCCTCCAGGGAATTTCCGCTTATAGATTGCCTTGTACAGAGCGCTTACGGTGTCAATGATGGATTGGAGACCGCGAGAGACGCTTCGCTCATCAATCGCTGGAGCATCTTTTGGATGCGCCAATCTGTTTCTGAGCATCTGCGCCGATTGGAGTTCTGACCACCAACCAGATTTCCGATCCAGCGATTTTCCTGAAAACCGGCGGTGAAGAAACTGAATCCTATCGTCCAAGCGGTATATCTTCAGCCGATTGTCATCAACGATAAATTCTCCTTCGCCAAATCGGATTTCCTTCTCGGAGAGAATTGATCGATCCATAAGGCTGAGGTTCTTTTGGGTTAGAAAGTCGTCCGCAATAGCGTTGACATGTGCCTCAAGACTGCAGAAGCCAAGATTGAGCGCAGCGTGGAGGTACGCTGTCTTGCCGGCTGAACTGGCTTCAGACTGAGCCTTTTCAAGAAAGCGCCTCGCTTCCTCTAAGAGCACTCCCGAGATATCATCGACTGCTGCCATTTTAGGTTGCTCCTTCCACCTTGATCACTTCAAGCTGCGCCTGCTTGGCGTGATATTTCTTTATGGCGAGATCTACCATTGTCGGGTTAATTCCGTCGCCCTTCTCAGCCTGGGAGTAAAAGAGTTCAACGAATCGTCCGCGCTCTTTTGCATCGGTGCGATAGCCCAGGCCACGATAATTCTCGGGATCGGTTTTGTGTTTCCCTTTGGCCAAAACAGCAGCGTTGAGCGGGTCCTTTCCCGTGGCAGCCTTAAGGCTGTAGTGCTTTGCCAGGCGAGTTTGATTCTTGTGGAGCACGCCGGCGACATAGGCCCAGGCAGCCAGAATTGCGAAGTTCAAAGTCTTCTCGGCGTAGTCCCTGTTACTCCCACCCTTTTTCTTGCCCGACCAAGCCGCGCGTTGTGCCAAAATCAACTGGGAAAATTCCTTGCCCGCCTCCAGAAGTTTTGCATCCTCCCAAAGCTTCGGGTGGCTCTTCTTGAGCAGTTCCCACTCATCCGCCGTATCGCCGGAATCGCAGATAACAGGCGTGGTGTCGGTCGAATCAAATGTCCGGTCATCAATCCCTTTCCCTCGAAGGTAATTCGTGATAAATGTGCGCGCCGATTGAACCGTGATTGCGGCACCACGCTCGCGCTTTGAAGAAAAATCCTTGCCGGCTTGTAGTAGCCCGGTGGTTTGGCACCAATTTCGCAGTTCCGGACCTCTTACGGTTTCCTGCATCCTATCGATGAGGTCGCGCGAGACCGCAATGGTTGTATTTGAAATCAACTGCACATCCAGGCGCTGATCCGTATCGAGTCCGAAGTAGACCTTGACGCCATGATACTCATCGACCCTATTCTCCTCGAGAGCCATTCGAATCGCCTCGAATCGATGTTGACCACCAATGATCTTAATCGGCTTGTCTGGATTGTGCTGTGTCGTATACTCGGCAACGATATTGCTAAAGCTTCGGCGGTTCTTCGCGTCTTCCTGCATCTTTGAAAATGCGACGTGGTCGACTTCAATATCTCGATTTGCCCGATACTCCGCCTGATCTACCGGATCAAGAGGCACGTCGATAGTCCCAAGACTAGTGAGCTTGCTGGCCAGAATATGGCACTCGCAATAACGCGATAAATTAATCGCGTCCGTCAGGACCAGAAACTCGCCCACCGGCTCCAGTGGAGAAAACTTCGCGATGAATTCCTTCACCAGCGCGTCAACTGCTGGAAGAGCTTCCTTAATTCCACCGGGCACATGGTTCTTGATTGAAACCTGGCTTTCACTCGCCATTTTAAACTCCTTTCGACACGTTAATCATCTCAGCCGCGTGATGTCTTCTTTTGCTCTCGCAAAATCTTTCACGACGTCACCATCAAGGTCATCGAAAAATCTCTTGACTGGTTAGGCAGAACGAAGGTAACACCTCCGACCTATGGGAGGTGCTTATGGAAGACCGGAAAGATTGGATGGACCCAAGCGACATGACGCCCGAAGATCGCTTGGATGAAATCATGGACCTGCTGGCCAGAGGAGCCGTGCGGCTGGCGCTCAAGGAGAAGCTGCTCGGCCATCGCGTTGCGGAGTCTCTTCCGCCGGGCCGGGGCCGGATTCCCTTCGGCGTGAGACGAGAACACGGCCAGCGATTCGTGGATATGGTCGAGTCGGCGTTGGTCGAGCGGGTCGAGAAGCTCGCCGCCGAAGGCCTGTCGCTGGCGAAGATCGCGAATCGGCTCAACGGGGAGGATCGCGCGAGCCGTCGGGCGGGAAAGTGGTCGGGGGCGGCGGTATGGCGTATTCTCAAACGTAAAAAGCCAAAAGGCGCTACCTGATTTCGTAGCGCCTCTTCGGTTTCGGCTTGCCCACTAAGCAACCACTTATTCGTCTTCGTTCTCCTGCTGTCTGAGAATGCTCGTCGGGTCGTCAAAACACCTCTTCGAAAAAACCATTACAAATACATCGCTTTTAAATTTGGCTGCGGGACTAGGATTCGAACCTAGAATAAGTGGTTCAGAGCCACCCGTGATACCGTTTCACCATCCCGCATCGAGAGAGATCCGGACGGCCTTGATTTTAACAAATCGGCCGCCCCGGGATTGCTATCATTACGCCCGGGCGAAACCATGCGCCAAGTCCCGGCCGCCGGCATCAACCTCTTCCAGTCGATCTACCTGCTTTTGAAGGAATACG
>JAKAVX010000685.1 GCA_021827465.1 Deltaproteobacteria bacterium
TCGGGTTCAATCTGCGGAGCGATTGTCGGCGGTGTCGCGGGGATGAGCCTGCCCTATGGCAGAGGCACCGTTGACGAGCGTGAAAGCCGTAAGCTCTATCCGCTGTGCACTGAACTCTACCGTCGCTTTCGCGGTGAAATCGAGACGAGCCATTTCTGCCGGGACATCACAGGGGTCGATTTTTCGGATCCCGAGCAAGCCAAAGCGTTTGCCTCGTCGCCCGAAAAGAGGGGGCGTTGCGCGAGACTGGTGGGTGAAACTGCCAACATGGTGTGTGAAATGCTTGCGCGAGAGAAAAGCACGGAAACGCAGAAGTCGTAAAGGCGATGGCCCGGTCGACTGAATGACTACACAGCTTTCCGCCTCCATCCCCGAATTCTTACGAGGGACGGAGGCGGAAAGCGTTATGGATTCTGGATCCGAGGCTGATGCGTGATGCGCCGCGGCGGCCAGCATTTCTGGTGCTGGCCCAGCGATGGTACGCGGCTGCCGAACTCCATCTTTGCTCGAACTGAACTGGCACGAGATAATCGCCTGCACCCCAACTTCCGCTCAGGTCACCAGGGATAGGCTGGTCTACCAGGGCGCTTTTGTTCTCGCATGCGGGGGCGGAAGCGCTGCCGCACGCATTTTCATGCAGCGGGATGGCCGTGGCCGTCGCCCCTTTTCGGTAACTTGCCGAGTGACTTTAATCCGAACAGGGGTCGATCAACGCTTGTTCGTTCGCGTAATGGTTGGTTAGTGTCGTGTGGAGGAAAATTTACGGCTTCGGGGGCACGTTTCGATGGAACAGGAATTGGCAGGCAAGGTCGCAATCGTCACCGGCGCCGGACGCATGCGCAGCATCGGCCGCCCGATCGCCAAACTCCTCGCAAAGGCGGGCGCTGCGCTGGTAATCACCGGCACCGGGCGTCCGCCGGAGCGTTACCCTGATGACGAGAAGGCGGCCGGATGGCGCGACATCGACAGCGTGGCGGAGGAGATCCGGCAGGTCGGCGGCCGCTGTCTGCAGCTGGTTTCCGACATAACCGACCCGCGCGCGGTCGAGGCGCTGGTCGAGCGCACCATCGCCGAATTCGGCCGCATCGACATCCTCATCAACAACGCCAGCTTCGCTCGCGGGCCCGACCGCGTAGCGGCCGTCGAGCTGCCTTACGAAATCTGGAAGAAAGTGTTGGTGACCAACCTCGACGGTACTTTTCTGTTGTCGTGCGCCGCCGCACGCAAAATGATCGCCCAAGGCCATGGTGGCAGTATCGTGAACATCTCTTCCATTGCGAGCAAGATCGCTAGCGCCAAGACTGCGGCCTATTCCACTTCCAAGGCCGCGGTGAACGCACTCAGCCGTTCGATGGCGCTCGACCTTGCGCCAGGGGGTATCCGCGTCAACGCAGTATGCCCCGGGATAATTGACACTTTCCGGATGGACGACCTAGGCCGGGGCGAAGGCTGGCGCAAATACGTGAAGCATGCCATTCCGCTGGGCTACGCGGGTGACGGCGGCGAGTGCGCTGAGATAGTCCTGTTTCTCGTCACCGATCATGGCAAGTGGATAACCGGCCAGGCGATCAACGTCGACGGCGGCACCGTATGGGGGTAACTGAAGCAGGAGGAAACGCGGATGACCTCCGATATCATCCTTTACGACTCGAACGATAGCATCGCGACTATCACTTTGAATCGCCCAGACAAGCTGAATGCGATGTCCAACGCGCTGGTCGCCGAGTTGCGCGATGCATTTATACACTTCGAACGCAGTGAGGATCGCGTCGCGGTTGTGACCGGCGCCGGAGAACGCGCATTTTCGGCGGGCGCCGACCTTCGCGATCCACCGCGCGACCCGGAGTTGTGGGAATGTATGCCGGGCGTGGGGGTGCCGCTCACCAAACCGACTATCGCAGCAGTCGCGGGCCATTGTATCGGCGGCGGATGCTGTCTTGTCGAGTTCTGTACGCTGGCGGTGGCCGCGGATAACGCGGATTTTTCCTACCCCGAGGCGCAACTGGGGTTCTGCGGCGGACTCATCGCCGGCCTCGCGGTCAGGATTCCTTACAAGGTGGCGATGGAGCTGATGTTGACCGGTATGCACATGAAGGCGCAGCGTGCCTACGAGACCGGGATGGTCAACGCCGTTGTTCCGTTGCAGCAGCGTATGGAAGCCGCTTACGATTACGCCCGCAAGCTTGCCGCGAGCGCGCCGCTTGTACTCGGCCTGCTTGAAACTTTCACCCGCGATACGTTGCTGCCGCGCGGCCCTTCTGAACTGTCCGCGCTCGCCCGACGTCATCTGTTGCGGGTGGCGCGATCCGAGGATGCGAAGGAGGGCGGGCGCGCCTTCGCTGAAAAGCGCAAGCCGCGTTTCGAGGGCCGCTAGCGCCTCCTGTGCATGAAGTCAGCTCGCTCGTAACCATTGATTCTCGACCGAGCCGGCGTGGCACTCGGCTTCCTGCGCCAGCCCGTCAAGATTAAGCGTTGCAGTCCGGCGGTGGGCGTGCCTATCGTTTCACTGGATACCTGAGACCGCTAATCCATCCTGTTCTGCTGCGACATTTAGGAGCGCTCCAATGAGAGTCGTTGTGGATCACAATCTTTGCGAGGGCAACGGCCGCTGCGTAGAGGCCGCGCCCCTGGTGTTCGAGCTTCGCGACGATGAACGCAGCTATGTGCTGATCCAGAATCCGCCACAAGAGCTGCGCGCTCAGATCCAGCTCGCGGTGACTCTTTGTCCGCGCCAAGCCAT
>JAKAVX010000686.1 GCA_021827465.1 Deltaproteobacteria bacterium
GGAGACCGTCAGCGTCTCGGTCTGGGCAGGCCGTCTGTGAGCTTGGATCCCCATCCGCTCTGTTCCACACGAGCCCGGACAGTCGCTTGGGCATATGAAGCCCGGATTAATCGCAAGGAGGGGTGAAAGTGGAAGCGAGCATGGTGTTTGTGGGGATCGATGTGAGCCGGAAGCAGTTAGATGTTCATGTCGAGCCCACCGGTGAGAGTCTGCGTCTTTCTCACAATCGGTCCGGACTGCGGATGCTGGTGCTGCGGCTGGGCGAGTTGGACGTCGCGTTAGTCGCGATGGAGGCGACTGGCAAGTACCATCTTGCAGTGGCCGCGGCACTAGCTGAGGCAGGTCTAAAGGTGGCGGTGGTAAATCCCCGCCAGATTCGGGACTTCGCGCGGGCGACTGGTCGTTTAGCGAAGACCGATCGCGTGGATGCACAAGTGATTGCTGCTTTCGCCGCCGCGGTCCGGCCGAGATGTACGCGATTGGCCGACAAGGAAGAGCGACGGTTTAGTGAGTTGCTGGGCCGGCGTCGGCAGCTGAGCGAGATGATCGTGGCCGAGCAGAATCGCCATGGCAGCACTGAGAACGTGGCCCTAAAGCGTTCGGTGGGTAGGCACATCACCTGGCTGAGAAAAGAACTGCGATGTGTTGATTGTCAGCTCGACCGGCTGGTGAAGGGAAATGGAGAGTGGCGGGCGAAGGAGGACTTGCTGAGCTCAGTGCCCGGTGTGGGCAAGGTGGTGGCAAGGACTCTTCTCGTCGGCTTGCCGGAGCTAGGCCAGCTCAGGCGGCGACAGGTTGCAGCGTTAGTGGGGGTCGCACCGCTCAGTCGAGACAGCGGGATTTCGCATGGCAAGCGGTCGATCTGGGGCGGACGGCCCAGGTTGCGACGTGTGCTATACATGGCGTCCATGGTTGCGTGTCGGCACAACCCCGTTATGCGCTCGTTCTATGAGCGGTTGCGGTCCATGGGCAAGAGTCCCAAGACGGCTTTGATTGCAGTGATGCGTAAACTGATCGTTACGCTCAACGCTATTGTGCGGGACTCGCAGCCTTGGTCGGAACCGGCTGCGGGGTTGGCCGCGGCCTCGTGAATCGGACCAGTAATTTCAATCCGCGGCGGGGAGTGTGACCTGCAGGCGCGTTGATTGGCGCAACGGACCGGCGTCCGGCTACAACCTCGATCCGGAAGCCATCGGGATCGGTAAGCCGCACGACGGAACCGCCACCAGGCCCATCGAGAGGGTCGATGGTAGCCTTCTCTTCTCGCGCGAGCGCTTCGAGGTCTCGCATGGACGCGGCTTCGAATCCCGGCTCGCTCGGATGGGTCACGTGAAGAAACGGATCTCCGTCGAGACCGCGCACGTAAAGCGCGTCGCCGGACCGTTCCGCGCGGACCATCCCGAACTCGGTTAGAAACGCTTCCATTTCATCCAGATCCGGCGCGGTGAACCTGACGTATGCGACATCCTGAATTTTGATTCCCATCGGGTGCTCCTTACGCCTGCGCGAGAACTGACCCGACCGAATCGCGCATGATGCGCTCCGCCTCTGTGAGGTTGAGACCGAGCCCATGGAGCAAAATGGCGCCTAGTCCTTGCGCGAATTCGCGCACACGGCCGGACGGTAAGTCGAGCACGCGGTTCACTCCGGCCATGAAGACACCGACAATGCAGGCGATTGCAGCATCTTCCGACGACGCAACTATACGGCCTTGAGCGAGGCCGGCGGCGGCGTCGCGGCGCGCTCCCGCGTTGAGAGGAGCGGCGGGGTCGGTCGCGTCCGGAAACAGCCTCGCAAGCGCGGCCGCCTGTTCGGGCGCGCCCAGACAAAAGCGCAGCACACAGCAGAAAGCGCGCCCGATTCGCTTGGCGGGGTCGCCGATTCCCTCGTTCGCGCGCGTGATCTCATGTTCCAGCCGCTCGCGAACGTGCGCGGCAAGCTCGCGCTCGAGCGCGTCCTTGTCGGCGAAGTAGTTGTAGAAGGTGCCTTTCGCCACGTCCGCGCGCATCGCGATCTCGTCGACGCTTAGAGCGTCGATGCTGCGCGAGACGAGCAGAGCGAGAGTCGCGTCGAGAAGCGCCTGGCGCGTCGCGAGCTTGCGCCGATCGCGCCGATTGAGGACTTTGCGCACGACGCCCTTTATTTTGCCGTTCGGAGCAGATTCGGTGACAGGCATAAATAGTGACCTTTTCGTCATACTTGACAATATGGTCAAGTTTAGGCACAATCGTCACGTAAGTCAAGAGGCCGAGCCGATCTCGTAGGATTTTAAGGTTTCTCGACCTACGGCCTTAACTGGGAGCGAATAATATGTGGCACCAAGCCAATATCCGCCGGTTCGCTACGCCGCCGGCGTTCGGGATGGCCATGGCTAGCGTGGTGGCCGTGGTTTCTCTAGCAGGCCTGAGCTGCAAAAAAGCCGCGGCGCCTGGCGCTCCCCCGCCGATTCCGACGGTGACGGTGGCGATGGTCGTGCAGAAGGACGTGCCGATCTATGAGGAATCGGTGGGCACCGTGGTTGGATTCGTCAACGCCGACATTCTGCCGAAAGTGTCGGGCTATCTGCTCAAGCAGGACTACCAGGACGGCGCGCGCGTGCATGCCAGCCAGCGCTTGTTCGAGATCGACCCTCGCCAGTATCAAGCGTCGCTTGATCAAGCGCTCGGCAATCTCGCCCAGGCGCAGGCCCAACTCACGCAAAACCAATTGAATCTCGACCGCTACACCAAGCTGTTCAA
>JAKAVX010000687.1 GCA_021827465.1 Deltaproteobacteria bacterium
TGATCGCAACAACGGGCTGCCGGCGGTCTTTTATCCGCAGGGCGGAAGCTGGAGCAATTCGCCCGCGGTCATCTATGTGAGAAACATGCCACGAGACCTGGCTCCGGGGTTACAAGGGGCCATAAGCGGCGACGAGTACATATTTCGCAAGACTTCACCGAACGTGAAGATTCAGCGCGGAGAACCTGTCACGACCGCGGATGGAAGGACAGTACCGGTTCGTTATTTCAGCGGCGACCACTGGGGCAATCATGAAGCGGTCGCCTATCTCGCCGAAAAGAAGGTCTTCCTTGTGATCGTGCTCACCTCGCGCACGGAGCAGGCTTACCACGATTCGCTCAGCGCATTCCGCTCGCTGGTGGGGAGCTACGCTTTCGTTTCCGACGACCCGGAAAACGCGACGAAGGATATCGACCTGATCGAGCAGATCGCCGACGGCTTCGCCAGCCGGCCTCCGGGGTCAACCTACGACCGTGATTTTTCGCTGTACTTCGGCGAGCGCTATCAAGGGAAAGTCGGGCAATGCTTCAACGCGGCGACGCCGTCGGAGCGCGCGAACTTCGATTTGCTGGTGAGAGTGGCGAGCGACGGGCGTGCCCTGAATATTCTCTCCCGGCCGTCGAACCAGGTGTCGAAGTGCCTCGTCAAGGACATGGAGCGGGACCGCTTCCCTAAGCCGCCGTGGCCGCGCTTCTGGGAGCACCTGAGTATGCACTTCGTCAGATAACCGGCGCCTGCTGTTCTCGAGATTGACGGCGTCGCCGACGCCTCGCCAAACCAAAAAGGACGACGACAGCGGGTCGCGAACGGTCAGACGAAGGCCCGCATCATCTGTTCGAGCCTTGACGCCTTCAAACCGTCGCCTCGCCCCCGGAAGTAGCGCGCGTTCGCGTCCTCGGCCGAAAAGCAGCGCACCTTCGAGAAGCCCATCGAGGCGAGTCTGCCGGCAAGCTGTTGGGGAGAAAATCGCGTCAGCCACGGCTCGCCGCTTGCGCGGGCGATCGCGGCGAACATGGCGGCGATGGCGCGTTCCCGCCAGGAAAGAGCGTGGGCGGCAAGCACGAAGCTGAAAACGATTTCGCTACGAGGCGGCATCGAGAGAACCAGATTCAGCGAGAGGTCCAAGGCCTCTTCGGTCAGGTACTGGGTCACTCCGAGCGAAGAAAAGAAGGTCGGTATCCCGAAGTCGAGACCACCCGCGGCGAGCGCTTCCTTGAGCGAAACTCGCTCGAAATCGACCGGGACAAAGGTCACGTTGGCCGGGATGGAGATTCCGGCGGATGCCAGTTGCGCCCGTTTCCAGTTCTGCGTGGCCGGATAATCGACCTCGAAGATTTGAAGCGATGCGGCCCAAGCAGGTTGCCGGTAGGCAAAAGTGTCGAGCCCCGCGCCGAGCATGACGTACTGACGCACGCCGTCGCCAATCGACTCGGCCAGGCAATCCTCGGCATAGCGGCTGCGCATCGTGAAGGCCGCTCGAAGCCCGCGCGCTGCGAACCACCGTGCCGACTTCCTGGCGCGCTCGAGTTCTTCGCCGACCAGGCGCGCCGCGATTGGGTCATCGAGGATTCTGGGTTCATCGTCGAGTACCTGATGAAGGGCTCGCACGACGGCGGCGCCTTGGGCGGTCGCGCTCGGCCTGTCCCTTTCCATGCAGGTCTTCTGCGTTACCGAGGCGGATAAATCAATTCAGGCATGGTGGGTACTTCCTCCCATTCGACATCGGACTCGCGGTGAGGCACGGCCTGTCACGCGCGCGCGAGTTGCGCGCATCGCGCTGTGCGTCAATGTGTCTTGACCAGCGTGATCTTGGGGCCGCGGTAGTAACGCTCGAGATTGCCGCCGACGAAGTTCCATCCCGCGGCCGGATTGAACCAGGCCGTGATCTTGGGGATGAATGGGCGCAGGAACAGGTTCCAGAACCCGAAATCCGGCGTCACCTTCACCCGCACCAGCGCGCCCGGATAGTGGGACCATCGGGTCTCACCGCCCGGCTCGGCCTCTATTTCGAGCAGCTTCGGCCCTGGCACGCAGTTGAAGACGTGGAGATGAAGCGGGTCGGCGGTTTCACCGCGTTTCAGGTAGTCCTGGATGGGAATCAGGATGCTCGCGCCGGCGTAGGTGTCTGACGGGAACTCGAACTTCGCGCTCTCGATTTTCTGCTTGCCGTTCTCGATGGTTTCGCACCATCCTGTGCCGGTGCGGATATCGGCGCGCCCTTCGCGCTCGATTGCGCCGTCCTTGCGATAGAAGGTATGGCGAAAGCTGGCGAGCGCGGGCACCGGCCTGTCCGGAGCGACCACCATATGGTCTTCCTCAACGTCGTAATCGCCGTTCAGGTAATGACTCTCGCCCTTCAGGATCGCTCCGGCGATCGCGTGCTCGACGGTGTATTTGCCGTGGCCGATCACCTGGCCGGTCCCGGGGTCAAGAACCTCGAAGCTGGTGGGCGGGAAATGGAGGAATTCCTCGGCGCATCGGGCTGGCGCCGGCCTCGCAAGCGATAGAGCCGCGAGCGCAAGCGCCGCTGCCAGCGCGCGAGCCCATCGATGATTGCGCCACAAGTCGGAATATCCCTCCAGCCCGGACCGCGCCGCCGCAAATCGATGCGCGGCTTGCCGGGGCCGCCGGGATTTGGGAGGTTGGTCGCGCTTCGTATCTTGCGGCCTCCAATGGACCAAGGCAATCCATCCGCCGCACAGCATCCGCCCGAAGCCGCGCGTTCCGCGGCGCGGAG
>JAKAVX010000688.1 GCA_021827465.1 Deltaproteobacteria bacterium
GTGTCGAGGCATTTATTTTTGCCTCCTATCATGATCTTGGGGCGTGCTTCTGCGGGCTTCTGTCCGCTCATCGCTCCGACCAGCTGCATGACCATCTGCTCGCGCTCTTTCGACGCGCCGTAACATAGCGCCATCATGACCGTCTTCTCGATTTCGTCGGTGTTGCGCCCTTCGGTGTCGCCGTGACGCTCGATGACACTGATCAGATGCGCTATTCGCTCTGCGCTGCTGCCTGTCGAGTTCCACATGTCGGCGTGGCGCGCAACCAGCTTGAGCAGAGTCCTTTCTCCCTGGCCTCCGATCATAATCGGCGGATGCGGCCTGGTGAGCGGCTTCGGATTGCAGACCGCGTCCTTTACCTTGTAATGCCGTCCGTCGAGGCTGGTCTTGTTCTGCGTGAACATCCCCTTGATGATCTTGACCGATTCATCGAGCGCGCCCAGGCGGCCGGGAATCGTTTTGAAATCGATACCGAAGCTCTGATGCTCCAGCTCGTACCATCCAGCGCCGATTCCCAGGTTCAGCCGTCCTTGCGAAGCGACATCGAGCGTCGCCGCCATCTTCGCCAGCACGCACGGGTTGCGATAAGTGTTGCCGTTGACCAGCGCTCCGATTCGCGCGCGCTTGGTATGCTGGCTGAGCGCGGACAGCAGGGTCCATCCTTCCATGCACGGCCCGGTCGGGTCGGGCACGAAAATCGGATAGAAATGATCGAACACCCAGAGCGAGTCGTAACCCCAGCGGTCGGCCTTGCTCCAGAGGTCGCGAATTTCGTCGAAGGAGACATTCTGCTGTCCGGTCTGAATTCCAAAGCGAATCGGATGAGTCGTCGGCATCGCGGGTACCTCCTGATATTCGCATCAACGTAACATCAAGCTTGGGCAGGGCGAAGCCGCCGCTTTGGCGATTCAACACGCGGGGCACATCGTCGCTGCCCAATTCTCGGTGCAAGCCAATACGCCCCCGCCCGAAATATTCGCTCGAGATCCCAACTGACGTGCGCTTACGTCACGGCTGCCGCGCGCGATGCTGCCGAATCTTGATGACGCGGCGAGCGCAATGCTTCCAGGGATCGAACCCGTCGCTCGGTCGAGCGTTTAGTTGCCGGTTGGCCCGCTTGCCATCGATGCGCTACTCTTTTTTCTGATTTACCGACGCATCGAGGAGAATCGTCAGTTATGCCTCAAGCCGAGGGTGCGCGCGTGCAGCCCGAGACCGCCGCGCGCGTCGAATATGAACTTCAGCTCTACTACTGGATGAAGCTGATCCGGGCGTTCGAGGATCGCGTCTCGCGGCTTCATCGCCAGAACAAAATCATGGGCGGCGTCTACTCGGGCGCCGGCCAGGAAGCTATCTGCACGGGAATCTGCGCGCCGCTCAAGGACGGCGATTTCGTCGCACCGCTGCATCGCGATCTCGGCGTCTTCCTGGTCCGCGGATGTGATCCTGCGCGGTTGATGGCGCAATTGATGGGCAAAGAGACCGGGCTGTCGCGCGGCAAGGGCTCCTTCCTGCACGGCGACGACGTGGAGCATCTCATTTTCGCGGCTACCTCGATGCTTGGATCATCGCTGCCGGTCGCTGTTGGCGCGGCACTTAAGTTCCGCATGAAACGCGAGAAGAACATCGCAGTCGCGTTTTTCGGCGAGGGTGCGTCTTCGCGGGGCGACGTGCACGAGGCGATGAATTTTGCCGGCGTGCAAAAGCTGCCAGTCCTGTTCGTGTGCGAGAACAATCGCTACGCCTACTCGACTCCGCTCGAAAAGCAGATGGCGATCGACGACGTCGCCGACCGTGCCGAAGCTTACGGATTCAAGGGCCACGTCGTGTCGGGCAATGACCTGCTCGCGGTGCTCGAGGTGAGCGAGCGTGTGATCGCCCACGTCCGTGCGGGCGAGGGCCCTGCACTTATCGAGTGCAAGACCTACCGCTATCGCGGCCATAGCGAGCACGACGCGGCGCTGTACCGCGATCAGGAAGAGTTGCTCGAGTGGCAGACTCGCGACCCGAGTCCGCAATATGAGTTGTTCCTTGAAAAGAAGGGCCATGACCTGAAGCATATCCGCGAGCAGATCGACGAGCGGACCCATCGCGTGGTCCAGGAGGCGGTCGATTTTGCCGAACAGAGCCCGCTGCCCAAACCTGAAGAAGCACTCGAAGATCTATACGCGCCCAATAGCGGCGCCGTTTCGAAAGCAAAATAAAGGCATCAGACGATGGAAATGACTTATATCAAGGCGATTAATTCCGCCCTGATGGAGGAAATGCGCCGCGACGAGAACGTCTTCATGATGGGCGAGGACGTCGGCGAACTTGGTGGGGCCTTCAAAGCAACCGAGGGTTTGCTCGAGGCGTTCGGAGAGGAACGGGTGATCGACACTCCGATCTCCGAGGCGCTGATTGTCGGCGCAGGGATCGGCGCCGCCGTGCTCGGAATGCGCCCGATCGTCGAGATGCAGTTCGCCGATTTCATCTCGTGCGCGTTCGACCAGATTGTGAACATGGCTGCGACCACCCGCTATCGCCACGGTGGACGCGCCGAATGCCCGCTTGTGGTGCGCGCACCGTCCGGTGCCGGAATCCACGGTGCGCTGTTCCATTCGCAGAATCCTGAAGCGTGGTTCACTCGAGTGCCGGGGCTCAAGGTCGTCGCGCCGGCGACCGTCTATGATGCCAAGGGGCTTCTCAAGGCGGCGATTCGCGACAACAATCCGGTGATCTTCTTCGAACACAAGC
>JAKAVX010000689.1 GCA_021827465.1 Deltaproteobacteria bacterium
TTCGCGTATTGCTTTAATATCGGCGTTGCCGACGCCGAGCACGCCGTTCATGAAGGCGGCGATACCGCCGGCCTCGTCGATCGCCTCGAACAGCGGTTCGATGTGGCGCGTCGCCAAGGGCAGGTCAGGAAAAGTGCGGTTGCTTTCGAGGAAGTCCTCGACAATCAGCCGCCGTTCGACGCCGAGCAGCTCGAGCAGCATCGCCGCACCCATCCCGGTGCGATCGCGTCCAGCCGAGCAGTGAAAAAGCATCGGATATACGTCCGCGTTTGCCGCCAGGCGAAAGAAGGCGCGCCACTGGCCGGCAAAATCCGTGACCAGCATCAGGTGGCCCGAGACCGAGCGCACCGGCGGCGGCAACTCCTCGTGCTCGAACCAGCGGTCGCCAATCGGGATATGCTCCCAGCGCGCCGAGCCGACGACTGTGGTAAGCGGTGGCCCGAGGACCGAAACTTCGGCGCGGCTCTGGAGCGTTACCACGGTTCGCAGCTTAAGCCCCGCGAGCGGGTTGCCGTCGGTCAGTATTGCGAGATGCGCCGAGCGGTAGACCGTCGCGCGCCGCACCCGGCGTCCGTCGGCGGTGGGGTGGCCTCCGAGATCGCGGAAGTTGCGCCCGCCGACCAGCCGCATCAGGGCGAAGTCGATTGGCTCGCGCCGTCTTCGCCCAGCCTCGGGAGTCGGCGCATCGGCAGCAGTGTCGTCGGCCATAGAACCGTTTTTACCAGGAGGCGTGCCTTAGCTGTCTTGGTCCGAGACACCGAGGGATGCCGACGCTCGACACCTAAATGATATCCGACGCCGAAGAACCGTCCAACATTCTATCTGACGCGGCGTGCGCTCTTTCGACGCCTCGCAGCAGCGATTATCAGCGACCGGAGAGATTCAGCACGAGCATGCGCGGTTCGGTCATTTCCTCCATCGCGTAGCGTACGCCCTCGCGCCCGATACCGGATTCCTTGGTGCCGCCGAACGGGTAACTGTCGACGCGGAAGACGCCGGTTTCGCCGACGATGACCGCGCCAGCCTCGATCTCGTGAAATGCCTCGAAGGCGTGCTGCAGGTTCCCGGTGAAAACGCCCGCCTGCAGGCCGTACGGCGAGTCGTTGACGGCGCGCACGGCCTCGGCGAACGATTCGACGGGCTCGACCGTCGCTACGGGGCCGAAAATCTCTTCGCACCAGACGCGCAAACGATGGAGCGCCGGGCTACGAAGCTCGATGATCGTCGGTTTGACGACCGCGCCTTCCTGGCGGTTGCCGGTGAGGATTTCGGCGCCCGCGCCTTTGGCCTCGGCGATCCACTCCATCACGCGGTCAGCCGCCGAGCGGTTTATAAGCGGGCCGACGATGGTCCGCTCGTCGATGGGGTCGCCTACCGCCAGACGCTCGGTTTCCTCTACGAAGCGTTTGAGAAAACCAGCGTAAACGGCCCGGTGAACGAAAATCCGCTGCACCGAGAGGCACACCTGGCCGGCATGGACGAACGCGCCGTACGCAGCGCGCCTGGCAGCGAAGTCGAGGTCGGCGCTGTCGTCAACAATCAGGCCGCCGTTGCCGCCGAGCTCGAGGGTGACGCGCTGGCGGCGCGCCTTGGCTCGCAGCGACCATCCGACCCGTGCGCTCCCGGTAAAACTGATCATCCGGACGCGGTCGTCGAGCGCCAGGCGTTCCGCAAGCGGCGGATCGGCCGACACGACGTTGACCGCGCCGGGCGGCGCGCCGCATGCGGCCGCGATTTCCGCCAGCGCCAGGGCCGGCCCCGGACATTGCGGCGGCGGCTTGACGATCACGGAATTGCCTACGGCCAGCGCCGGTGCGACCTTATGGGTGACCAGGTTCAGGGGAAAGTTGAACGGCGCGATGGCGGCGATGGGACCCAGCGGAAAACGCTCGACGATTCCGACGGCGCCGCGGCGCGCGGGGTCGAAATCGAGCGGCTCGAAGCGGCCGCCGAAGCGCTTTGCCTCCTCGGCGGCGAACGCCAGTACACCTACGGTGCGGCTGACCTCGGCCCGCGAGTAACTTATCGGCTTGCCGGTGCATAGCGTGATCGCCCGCTCGATCTCGGCGCGGCGTTCGGCAACGCCGCGGCTCATCGCGGCGAGTATTTCGGCGCGCTCGGCGCGCGAGAGGCGGCGGGTTGCGGCAAAGGCTTGCGTTGCCGATGCGATTGCGTCCTCGAGCTCGGCTTCGCCGGCGCGCTCGACGTAACCGGATAGCTGGCCGTCGTAGGGGTTTCGCACCTCGTAGCGGTCGGCCGTGTTTACATTGCGCCCGCCGATAAAGAGCCCGTATTCCGGTACCGTCGCCATCGTGACAGACCTCGCGCCGAAGGCATTCTGGCTGCAATAAATGTTATTCCAAGCCGAGTTCGTGGCCGAGAGCGGTTGTGAGCCGATCCGCGACGAAGCAAAGGCCGAAATAGAACAGGACGGAGCAGAGGTTCTTAGGCCTGCCGCACCCGGGCGGTAGCGTCAAGGCCAACCGCGTCAGCCCGGCCGACATCCGAGGTCGCTTTCCAGCTAATGCGGGTGCTCGCTACCTGACAGGATCTCCTGCCACTTTTTCCAGGTCGCCTCACGAAACTCGTCATCGAACCGGTTGGAGCGCGGGTACTGATCGCGCCAGGTAAAAGGCTTGCACGCATCGATCAGCATCCGCCCCATCGTCAGTTCGCCGCGGCGTCGGCGCTCGGGCGAAACGCGCGGATCGAGCCCTGACGTCCACGAGTTCAG
>JAKAVX010000690.1 GCA_021827465.1 Deltaproteobacteria bacterium
CCGACACCGAGCAGGCCGATAAGCGCGGCGAGCCTGAGTTTGTCGGGATGTACGAAATCCAGGCCGAAGCGGTCGAAGCCCAGGATGCATCCGCGGTCGAGCATCGCTGTGTGGTAACCTAAATCGGCCGAGCCACAGCTATGGCCGATCACGACGTGCGCCAAATCGACTCCCTCGGAGGCGAAGATTTCGAGTTGCTCACAGCCCATCGTTCCGTCTTCGGTATGAGTGGTGATTGGAGCGCCGGTGCGCAAATGGGCGCGTCCGGCGGCGCGCAGACAATTTTCCTCGTACTTCGTCACCTGCCCTTTGCCGGTGGCGCACTTGATAATGCCCGCTTTGATTCCGGTGTTGCCGATCCCCTTGGTAAGCTCCTGCACGTAGACTTCCGCGATCTCATCGACGCTGCGCTGTCTGAAGTAGGGCGTGCTTCCCAGGTCTTCCTTGTAGAGTCCGGTGGCGCAGATAATGTTGACACCGGTGGCGGAGGCGACTTCGGCCATGAAGGTAACGTCGCGCCCGATATCCATCGGGCACGGATCGACGAAAGTGCCGAGGCCCAAGTCCTTGAGTTCTTTGAGCCGTTCAATACAGGCCTTGAGCGCCGCCTTGCGCTCGAACTTGGGCGCGGCGCAATCGAGTTCCCATCCCGCCCATCCGATCATCAGATGCTCGTGCATCAGGGTGGTGCCGAGATTCTCCGCGGTGATGGAACTGGTGACGGTATTGATTGATTTCACGGCGACGCTCCTCGCTTCCGCGCGGGTCGGGGTGGCGCGGACCTGCGTGCAACGTTAGACCGGAGCGCGGCGAATCGTCAAATCGGCGTGTAAATCAATTCGCGGAATGTTCGGCGGAGCCCGGCGAAATCACGCTCGATCGCTCGGGCGAGCCGAGGAACGAAGCCACGATCACGAGCGTCACCCCGACGGTTATCGCGCTGTCGGCGATGTTGAAGACGGGATAATTCAGGTCGTAGTAATGGACGCGAATAAAATCGATCACCTGGCCGCCCGTGGCGCGATCAATGAGGTTGCCCGCCGCGCCGGCGAGGATTAGCGCATAGGCGATCGAGTTGAGGTCGATTTCGCGGCTGCGCGAGATCAACGCCAGCAGCACGGCGATCGCCGCGATCGACAACCCAAGCAGCATTGCGGATCGTATCCACGGCGGCATTGCGACAAACATACTGAAGGCCGCGCCCGGATTGCGCGTGTAGGTTATATCGAACCAATTCGGGATGACTGGGATCGTTTCGTACAGCGCCATGTGCGCGGCGACGTAGTGCTTGCTCCATTGATCGAGCGCGAGAACGGGCAGCGCGACGAGACCGAGCAGGATCGCAGTGACGCGCAGGCGCGAACCGGCCGGAGCTGCCGGCACGGATTGCTGCGAGGGCGGATTCTCGTTCACGAAATTAGGCCCTGACGACGGCGCGACATCGCGGACACAATTCGGGGTCGCCCCCGTCATCGAAGTAGCACCAGCATCGCGCGCACTTCACCCCGGGCGCGCGGCGTCCGGTAATCGTGGCGTGCGGCGAGACTCTGGCGAAATAGCCGTCGCTCGAAAAGACATCGTCGCTTCCAGCGGATTCGGTTTTCAGCGCGGCAGCTTCTTCCGGCCCAAGCGGCTCGACTTCGGAGACGATGAACAATTCCTTGAGCGCGATCGCGTCGGCGTCGGCCGCGATACGGACAGCGGCCTCGAGCGGCGCGCCGATCGTACCCGCCTTGCGCATTGCTTCGAGCAGTTTCAGCGCCTCGTCGCGAAGCGCAAGCAGCCGGTCCCACTTTGCGGCCAGCGCGGCGTCGGTCCATTCGGGATGCGAGGGTTGGAGTTCTAGGAGATGCACGCTCTCGGCGGTTTTACCGGGGAGGTATGAATAGATTTCGTCGGCGGTGAACGGAATCAGCGTCGCGAACATCCGCACGATCGCGTCGAGGATCAGATAGAGCGCGGTTTGCGCCGAGCGGCGGCTGAGCGACGTCTTCGCGTCGCAATAGAGTCGGTCGCGCGCCACGTCGATATAGAGCGAGCTCAAATCAACCACGATAAAATTCGACAGCGCCGTGTAGGCCGCTTGGTAATCAAAATTCTCGAATGCGGCGCGGACGGTGGACTTAAGGCGCTCTAGCCGCGAAAGGATAAATCGGTCGAACTCCAGCATCGCCGGATGCTCGACCGCGTCGCGCGCGGGATCGAAGTCCGAAAGATTGCCCAACAGGTAGCGGCAGGTGTTGCGAATCTTCCGGTAAGATTCGGAGACCGCGTTGAAGATCGTCGGACCAAGCGATATCTCGGTCGTATAATCGAGCGACGCGTAGACCAGCCGAATCACGTCGGCGCCAAGGCGATTTGCCACGTCGTAGGCGTCTTCCGTGTTGCCGAGCGACTTCGACATCTTGCGGCCCTGCTCATCGATCGTGAGCCCGTGGCTAATCACACTGCGGAACGGCGCGGCGCCACGATCGGCGACCGCGCACGCCAGCGACGACCCGAACCATCCGCGCGCCTGCTCGACCGCTTCAAGGTAAGCGTCGGCCGGCCATGTGAGTTCAGGTCGTTTGCCCAGCACGGCGGCTTGCGAGCATCCCGAATCGAACCACACGTCGAGAACGTCTTCCTCTTTAGTGAATGCCCCGCCGCCGCATCCGGGGCACTTGAGTCCCGCGGGAGTGAAGTCAGCGACCGGGCGCGCGAACCACGCATCGGAGCCTTCCTGCTCGAAGAT
>JAKAVX010000691.1 GCA_021827465.1 Deltaproteobacteria bacterium
ATCCCGGCGTAAAGCGAAGCGCTCGCCGCGCCGGCCCCCGGAGCCGCGCCGAGGCTCAAGATTCGCGCGAAGGCTGAACTCGCCGACTGATTGGTCAGCATCAGCCGGTAGCGCCCGGTCATCGAGCGCACCACTTGGACATACGAGACGGTCTCGTCGATTGCGCCGCGCGGACCGAAGAAAAGCATCGGGACGGCGAGCAATCCGAGCACCGAGGCGAGCGTCCATCCGAGCGCTTTCCATCGCCGCTCGATCGCAAGGAACAGCACGGCGAGCGCCGCGTAGGGTTTTATCAGGAGCGCGGTCGCGAGCATCAGGCCCGCCCATCCGTCGCGTCCTTCTTCGGCGAAAACGATCGACCAGATGACGAGCGCGAGCGTCGGCAGGTTTATCTGGCCGTGCTCGACGTCGTTGCCAACGAATCGCTCGGCGAGGATGAGCGGCACGATGATAAGAGCGGCGGAGATGTTGCGCCCGCGCCCGAAGATCATCCGGTTGGTACCGACGATCATCGCGAGCAGTCCCGCCATGCTGATGAGGCACCATGCGAATTGCGCGGCCTTGAGCGGCAGCGCCGCGATAGGGACGAACATCAGGGCGAAGACGGGCGCGTACAGGAAGTGGCTCGATTCGTCGAGCCTGTACACGGCGACGCCGTGAAGCACGCGGGTTCCTGCGCGATAGTAGACGTTGAAGTCGCCCTGGACGCGCAGCACGGCCGCGATCGCCATCGCGAGCACGTAAACCGCGAACGCGAGCCACGCAAGGCGCCGGCCCTGATCGGCGTCGATTCGTTTCATTGCGGCGGGATAGACAGCGCCACTGCGGCGTGCTGTGCTCGCGCGGGTTCGCGCGAACCGTTACTCAAGCGGTTTCGCCTCTTCGACCAGCATCACGGGGATGTCGTCCTTGATCGGGTAGACGAGCTTGCAAGCGGGGCAGACGAGACCGTCCTTGCGTTCGTTAAGATGGATGTCTCCCTTGCACCTGGGACAGGCCAGGATATCGAGCAGGTCCTGACTGAGCGCCATTGGAAGAAAAACCTCCCGGATCAGGCTTCGGCTTGAAGGCCCGGGCTCGCGGCCTTGCCGAGCACGATTTCGTCGAGCCGGACGGCGTCGGCGGCGTTCATCGCCACTTCGAGCCGCAAAGCGTACAGCGAATTGCGAGCGAACGGAAATCGCTCGAGTTTTACCAGGTCCTTCTCGGTGGTGACGATCACGTCGGCGTCGCGCGCGGCGGCGACAATCGTGTGCCAATCGACGGGGCTGTAAACGTGATGGTCCGCATATTCGAGCACGCCGACCAGGTCCGCGTCGGCCTCGCGTAGCATCGCATAGAATCCCACCGGGTTCGCAAGGCCGCTAATCGCAAGCACCCGCCGGCCGGCCAGGTCCACCGGATATTCGACCCATCGCCCCATCTCCACACGGACCAGCGCGCGGGGACGAAGTGTCGCGCGAAAGACCGGCACGCGATCGAGCTTTTTCATTTGCGAGGCGCTCAGCGCCGAGGGTTCGTCCGCTCCGGCCGACATCAGGACGACGGCGTGCGCGCGCTTGAGCGCGCCCAGCCGCTCGCGCATCGGGCCCGCCGGCAGGAGCCATCCGTTGCCAAACCCGCGCTCGCGATTCACCAGCACGATATCGACGTCGCGGGCGAGGCGCACGTGCTGGAAACCGTCGTCCAGAAGGACGAGGTCGGGCGGATTCGGGGCGCGAGCGAGCAGGTTGATTCCGTTGATACGGCGCTTTGCGACCGCAATTGGCCCGTCGAAAGCTCGCGCCATCATCACCGGCTCGTCGCCCGCCTCTTCGGGCGGAAGCATCAGGTCGCCTGCGTCCGAGACCAGCATCGCGCGTTCCTTTCGTTTCCCGCCGAAGCCGCGGCTTACGATTCCGACCCGAAGGCCGCGGCGCGCGAGCCGGCGGGCAAGATATAGCGTGAACGGAGTCTTGCCGTTGCCTCCGACCGTCAGGTTGCCGACGCTGACGACGCGAAGCGGGGCGCGGCGGCGCGCGACGCGCCAGAAGACGAGGCGCGCCGCGACCGCAATCTCGTAGAGCATCGCGGCCGGCACCAGCGCCATCCAGCGGATGAATTCGCCGGGGCTGAGATGTCTTCGCCAGAGGCTTTCGATTCGCGGGCGGCCTGGCGAGCGGTTGGAGCCGGACATGGCTTAGGCGAGGTTAATCAGCGCCCGAAGACGCATCAAGGAAGTGCTGACGCCGCCGCTTCGCCGTTCGATACATTCGCGCGCGTTGCGTCCGGCCGCGGCCCGCGCCTCGTCGTTCCCAAGCCAGTTGGAGGCGACGCGCGCCATCTCGTCGGCGTTGGTGACGACTTTCGCGCCGCCCACCGCGAGCAGCGCTTCGGCAGTCGCGCGCTGGTTTTCATAATACGGTCCGAACATGACGGGCACGCGGACCGCGGCGGGCTCGGCGGGATTCTGTCCGCCACGCGAGGAAGTTAGGCTTCCGCCGACAAAGGCGACGCGCGCGCGGCGGTAAATCGCGCGCAGCTCGCCCATCGTGTCGAGGATCATGACGTCGGCCTGCTCGTTTTCGCGCGAGCTGGCCTTGACGTATGTGAAGCCGGCGCGAGTGATCGCGCCTTCGACCTCGGGCACGCGCGCGAGATGACGCGGCGCGACGATCAGCGCGAGGTCGGGGAATTCTGCGCGCAGCTTCGCAAAAGCTCTCAGCACGACTTCCTCCTCGCCCTGCGCGGTA
>JAKAVX010000692.1 GCA_021827465.1 Deltaproteobacteria bacterium
TCGCGATGGCGGTGCTCGGAATCGCGCTGCTGGCGCTGCTGGCGCTGCACCATCAAAGCCTCCAAAGCGTGATTCATGGACAGGACGTCACTCGCGCGGCGGCGCTGGCGCAGGCGGTAATGTCCGCGGCGGAGCTGGAGCGCTTTCCAAATCCTGGAGTGACCAAGGGTAATTTTCAGTCTCTCTTTCCCGATGAGTATCCGAATTTTACCTGGGAACAGATCGTCAGTCTTTCCGGAGCATTTCCCGACGTGTGCAAGGTACAAGTGATCGTTTTTTACGGACCCAAACAGTCGAAGAGCTTTTCCTTGACCGAGTTCATGCACAATCCGATTCCGATCGAAATGATGCCGGGCGCGAACACACCGCAAGCAGCACCATGAATATTTCCGCGATGGTCCGCCGCGCCCGGCCACAACGCATGGCGCGCGGCTTTACACTTATCGAGATGATGCTCGCGGTCGCGATCCTGGCCGTCATCCTTGTGATGATGGCGAGTTCATTCCATGCCGTTGCGGCGAGCAAAATGCACGCCGAAGGGCGTATGTGGGCCGACCGCGCCGGACGCTCAATTCTGTGGCAGATGACCAGCGAAATCCGCGGCGCGGTCCAGACTCCGGCCGTACCAAGCCATGTCATGTTCCACGGCGTCGGCCAGTTTATCGCTGGCGTTCCCGCCAACTCGATATCCGTATCGACGCTCGACGCCGCCCATCGCCGCGCACTGGCGAGCTTCAGTCCGGAGGAAATAGTCAGTTACTCGCTGACGCCCAATCCCGACCATCATGGGTGGCTGATACTGCAACGAACTCAGCAGAGCGGCCTCACCTACGGCGGGGTTTCAACCGCGCCGATTGTACTTGCTGATAACGTTCTGTCGCTCAGGATGCGTTACTTCGACGGCAATCAGTGGGGGGACTCATGGAACTCTGATCTCCTCTCGCCCGGCAATCAGATTCCGATCGCGGTCTCGATCAACCTCGATATGGCTGCTCCTAACGGACGCGACCTGCGCTTCTCGACTCAGGTGATGCTGCCGATGTCGATTGCTATATGGTGAAGCATCTGAAAAGAAACGAGCGCGGAATCGCGCTGCTGGTCGTGCTGATGGGTATTGCCCTGATGACTTTGATCATCGTCGATTTCAGCACCGCCGCCGCGCTCAACTACTTGTCCGCCGCCAATCAGTCGAACGAGCTTCGCGCCTACTATTTATCCCGCTCAGCGGTCGCGGTCGGGCTGGGGTTGCTCGCCGAAGATTCGCGCACCGACATGCAGAATCAGACTCCCTACGACGGTTTGACTGACGTGTGGGCGGTTCCCTTTCCGCCAATGGATGTCGATGGCGGCACGGTCTCGCTGTCGATCGTCGATGAGGCGCGCAAACTTGATCTTAACCTCCTGATCAATCCTCAGAATGGACAATTCAATGCGCCGTTCGCCGCCGAACTGATTCGCCTCTTTACGATAATCGGCGTATCGCCGGATATCATCCCGGCGATCGCCGACTGGATAAATCCGGCCAATATCGAGTCGCCCGGCGGCGCCGGATTGGATTACTACATGCGCCTGGTCCCGCCATACGCGCCGCGCAACAGCCCGATGCCTACAATAGGCGACTTGCGGATGATCAAAGGCGTTGATGAAGCTACTTTCAATCGGTTGCTGCCTTATGTCACCGTCTATCCCGAGCCGGTGGTCAACGCCAACACCGCCTCGCCAGAGGTCCTCGCTTCGCTGCTCCCGGATCTGATGCAAAATCCCGATATGGTGAAGGAAATTGTCGCGGCGCGCTCGCTGATGCCGTTCCAAAACCCCACCGATATTGGCAATCTGCCCGGACTCGGACCGGTCGGGCAGGCCTTGATGCAACTCGTCACAACGCGCAGTACTTACTTTACGATCAGCGCGATGGGTACTTTCGCTGGCTCCCGAAAACTGGTGTACTCGACGTTCCGTCGGCAGGGCAACGGAACCGCAACGCTGATGTCCTGGCAGGAAGACTAGCGACGGGTAGAGATGCCGCAGCGTATTATCGCCGTCGAAATCGCCGGAGAACGGGTGCGCGCCGCAGCCGCCGAACGCACTTGGAACACCTTTGAGTTCGTCGGCGTCTTCGAGGCACAAAAGCGTCCCGACGAACCCGACCTTGCACCTGCGCTGCTGCGCCTTCTCGAAAAATCCGGGCATCCCGATGTGTTGATCTCGGCGTTGCCGTCCGAAGCGGTTACCAAACGAATTCTCGAGCTGCCCTTCGCCGATGCGCGCCGCCTGCATCAGGTGGTTCCCTTCGCGCTTGAAGAACATCTGCCATTCCCAGTCGATGGAGCCGTGGTCGCTTTTATTCGCCTCGGCGTCGAAGACGACCGTTCATTGGTGCTTGCCGCGTTCGCTCATAAAGAAGAATTGCGCAAGCATCTCGAGCTATTCGCGCGCGTCAAGCTCGACCCCAAAACGGTAACCTTGGCCCCGTTCGCTCTCGCCGCGATGTTCGCGCGGGCGCGCAACGGCGCGCGCCCTACTCCGCACCTCGTCGTCGAAGCCGAACACAACTCGACCTCAATGGTGCTGCTCGACAAAGAGGGCATCCCCCGCGTCATGCGCACTGTTGGCTTGGGCCTCGTCAATCTCGACGGCGCGCCGCCGTCTCCCGCGCAAGTGACGCCGGTCGTCAACGCGCTCAGGCAAACGATGCTCGCCCACGCCGCCGAACTGGAAAACGCCGACCTGAT
>JAKAVX010000693.1 GCA_021827465.1 Deltaproteobacteria bacterium
GGTCGGGATCGACCATTCGACTCTGCGCTATCGGCCGAAACGCGCGGATGACACTGAGTTGCGAAAGCGGCTACGCGAGCTGGCGCAGGAGCGGCGGCGCTTCGGCTATCGCAGATTGGGTTGGTTACTCACTCGCGAGGGGTATTCGATGAATCACAAGAAGCTGTACCGGCTTTACCGCGAGGAGAAGTTGAGGGTGCGCCGGCGCGGTGGACGAAAGCGCGCGCTTGGAACGCGCGCACCGATGGAGCTGCCGCACGCGATCAACCAACGCTGGTCGCTCGACTTCGTATCCGACACGCTCGCCGACGGCCGCCGCTTCCGCATCCTGTGCATCGTCGACGACTTCAGCCGCGAGTGCCTGGCCACCGTCGTCGACACCTCACTGAGCGGAGTCCGCGTAATGCGCGAACTGGAACGGCTCACCCTCAAGCGAGCCACCCCAAAGGTGATCGTCAGCGATAATGGAACCGAACTCACCAGCGTCGCGGTGCCCAGGTGGGCGACCAATCGCGTCGGCTGGCACTACATTCAGCCGGGCAAGCCGGTGCAAAATGCCTTCATCGAGAGCTTCAACAGCAGGCTGCGCGACGAGTGCCTCAACGAGCACGTGTTCATGAGCCTGGCGCATGTGCGCGACATCGTCGAGGCGTGGCGCTACCACTACAATTGGTGCCGCCCGCATTCGAGCCTCGGAGCGCTGACGCCTAGAGAGTTTGCAGACCAGCAAGGGCAAAACATCAACCGACTATACTTATGACTGCGGGTAAGTTGGGGGGCAGGCCAGTCCGGATGGCCTGGAGACGAGTCGACTCGCCAGGAACATTTGGACGCTGCGTGGGGACGTCGTCGCCGCACGGAGTGGGTGGGCGAGTTGAGCGGTAGGACGAATTCCCGACGCGACTTTGACAGATCAGCAGTAGTGCAGGTTGCCTTTAATTTACCGGGTCCTCCATACATTCTCCTATGCACGGATGTAGCACGCGAGGGAATAGACCTGCATCTATGGTGCAGAGATGTTCTCCATTACGATCTCGACTGGAATCCGGCGGAAATGGAGCAACGGGTTGGTCGAGTGGATCGTGTCGGCAGTCTGTCTCACCGCGTGCGGAAACCTGTTCGGGTTGGTTATGCTTGGACACCAAACACTTACGAACAGTACATGGCAAAAACAATAGACGAGCGAGTGGCGATGGTTAAGGTGCTACTCGGTGCGGGAGAATGGCTGAGCGACTCTCCCGAGACTCAAGCAGCTATTACCGACATAGCCGAATATCAGTTGGACCTAAGCCCGTGATCATCTGTGTCCGGTTCTGCGCCGGAAGTTAGTGTCCGCCGTATCTGACAATGCTCGTGAGCAAGGTGCTCGCCTTAGCTGGGTAGGGGCCGTGACCGGCCGTATTGGGGCGGGGAATGTCTCTCTCCTGGCTCTATTGTCGCGGGAAGGTGCAGTGCGAAAATTACTTTCCTTGGGGTCGCGAGGCACTTTCCTGCTCTGGACGAAACAGCGGGCGGGCGCGTACGCTTGCGCTCGATGAGGCCGTCACCGGGAGTGTATCCGCGCGAAAGATCGCGAAATACGGAATCGATCGCGGAGATCGAGGTTTACGAATCGCTCAAGAAGCGTCTACCGGAAGGGTGGTACGCGTGGCATTCGCTGCGAATCATGGAGGACAGCGGAATCTTCGGAGAGGGTGATTTCGTTATCGCAAATCCCGAGCGCGGCGTGTTGGTCCTCGAGATAAAGGGCGGAAATGTCGTGCAGAGAGACGGCCGTTGGTTTCAGAACGGCGCGCCGATGGCTCGCGATCCTCGCGCTCAGGCGAGCGAGTTTGTCCGTAAGCTGATTCATCGGCTCGACCGCGACGGTTGCTCGCCGCCAGCCTACGGCGTTGCGACCTGCTTTCCCGATGTTTTCTTCGACAGACCTCCTCACGAGGGTGACCTGTCGGACACAACAATCGGCCGACAGGACCTTGCATGGATCGACAAAAGCCTGAAGTCCCTGATGGAACATGCGCTCCCGCCGATCCGACGTGCTCGGGGACGCTGGATCGAGCGCCTGCATGAGCTATGGGGCGATACCTGGATTCCGACGCTGGGACTCGGAAGGCGAAGCAGAGTCGACGAGGTGGAGCGAGCGAGATTGGATGCCGAACAGGTTCGCATCATCCAGATGGTCGAGCGGAACGAAAGACTTCTTATCGAGGGTGGCGCCGGAACCGGAAAGACATTGCTCGCCCGCGAGGCGGCATGCAGGTTCGCGGCAAATGGCGAACGCGTCCTGATCCTCTGTTTCACGAATCCACTCGCCCAGTGGGTGAGCAGAACGATCGAAACCCCGAATGTACGCATATCATCGGTCGGCCGCCTCGCGCTCGATTTCATGCGATCGACCGGCGCAACCGTCGCCGAGCCCGCGGATAAACCCGGATGGGACCAGCTCCTGCTCAAAGTCCTCGTTGAAGTCCTGCCGACGGTAACTCGCGACTGGCAGACCGTGATTGTCGACGAGGCGCAGGATTTTTCGGATGTCGATTGGGAAATCGTCAGCGAACTCGCTCGCGACAAGCGGCTTTGGGTTTTTCACGATCCCGCACAGCACTTCTGGACCGAGCGCACACTTCCAGAATGGCTCTCTGGCTTCGCCAACTTTCAGTTGCCGGAAAACCATCGATGTGCCCCCGGAATTATGGCGCTCGCGAACTGCTACAAAGAACTGGACGCTCC
>JAKAVX010000694.1 GCA_021827465.1 Deltaproteobacteria bacterium
CTTCGGCCTCAACGTCGCCGCACCGACAGCTATGGTGATGTTGCTCCTGAGCGAGGCCGTCGGGATGCGCCACTTCGGCTTTTTCTCGGGGCTGACGACGGTCGCGGCCACGATGGGAGATGCCTCGGGTCCGATTGTCGCCGGCCGCATGTTCGACATCTTGGGCAACTACCACGCCGCTTTTATCCTGAGCGCCGTGGCGGCGATGCTGGGCGCGCTTTTGATCGCCGTCTTGCCCGCGCCGCGTTTCGCTCGCACCCACGCGTGAGTCACCGGCGCGCGGGAAAGACTCGCCGCAGGCCTTTTGCGCGGCTGCTCAAAACGATTCAGCCGCAGGCGCACGCGGACGGCTTGCGGGCGCGAATAAAGGCGCTCATGAGCTTACCGTCGATGGTCGGGGCTATCGCCTTAGCGTCAAGGCCGGCCTTGCTCAGAAGATCGGCGGCGTCTTCAGCCCGATAGATCCGCAGCGGCTCGATTCCCACTGCCTCGAAGCCCGCAGCCTCGAGCCTGGAGCGGTAGTTGAACTCCTCAAGCGCCCCGGCAACGCATCCGACGAGAAGCTCGACGTTGCGGCGCAACTCGCTCGGTATCGCTCCGCGCACGACGATATCGGCGACGGCGAGCCGTCCGCCCGGGCGCAGCACGCGAAACGCCTCGCTGAACACGCGATCCTTGTCGGCCGACAGGTTGATCACGCAGTTGGAAACGATTACATCGACGGAGCCGTCGGGCAACGGAATGTTTTCAATCTCACCCTTGAGGAACTCGACGTTGCTGAGGCCGGAGCGGCGCTGGTTCTCCCGCGCCCGTTCCAGCATCGCGCCGGTCATATCGAGCCCGTAAGCTTTACCCGCCGGGCCAACGCGGCGCGCGGACAAAAGCACGTCAATGCCGCCGCCGGAGCCGAGGTCCAGCACGACCTCGCCGGGTTGCAGCTCGGCCAGCGCCGTCGGATTGCCGCATCCGAGCGAGAGTTCCAGCGCTTCAGCGGGCAGGACTCCGATTTCCTCGGCGCTGTAAAGATTGCTCGTGACGGGATCGCAACACGAGCCAGCGCTATCGCCGCAGCATGAACCGCCGGCGCTCCGCGATCGGGCCAGCTCGCCGTAACGTTCTCTGACAATTTCCTTGATCTCCATCGCATCTGCCTCCGAGAATTTTCGGGTCCTTCTTACGCGGCGCCCTCCTGCCACCTCATCCATCATGGCTGGCGCTCCCAAGCGGTGGAAGCACGAGGCGTCGCGATGCTTTAATGATAGGTTACTGGCGGCGGCCCGGCCGCATCTTAGCCGGTATTGTTCATGGCTGCAGCTTCAACGGCTCCTTCGTTACATGGCGAGCGGCATGCCGCGCGCAAGTGGCTGATTGCCACTGCGGTGATGCTTGGCGCGGTTCTGGAGCTGCTCGATACCTCGATCGTCAACGTCGCGCTGCCTTACATGCAAGGCAGCTTCAGCGCCAGCGTCGACGAGATAACCTGGGTGCTCACGAGCTACCTGGTTTCCAACGGCATCGCCATCCCGATGACCGGCTGGATCTCGGCGCGCTTCGGGCGCAAGCGCTACTACATGACTTCGATCTCGGTCTTCATTATGGCTTCGGCGCTGTGCGGCATAGCTCAGTCGCTGACGCAGATCGTCGTTTTCCGCCTGATCCAGGGAGCGGCGGGAGCTGCCATGATCCCGTCATCGCAGGCGATTCTGATGGAGACCTTCCCGCCCAGCGAGCAGGCGCTGGCAATGGCGGTTTACGGGTTGGGGCTTATCAGCGCACCGATCCTGGGCCCGACGCTGGGCGGATGGATAACGTACAACTGGAACTGGCGCTGGAACTTTTACATCAACGTGCCAATCGGAATCATTGCGATGCTGATGGTGTTGGCGTTCGTTTACGATCCGCCTTACGTTGGCAGAAAGCGCCCCGGCCGGGTCGATTACAGCGGCATCCTGCTGCTCGCCTCGAGCCTCGGCTTGCTACAGATCGTACTCGACCGCGGCCAGCGCTCCGACTGGTTCTCAGCGCCGTGGGTACTCTACTTCACGGTCGGATCGGCGCTTTCGTTCCTGTTGCTCGTGATTAACGAGCTGCGCTTTTCGGATCCGATAATGGACCTGCGAATACTGAAGAGCCACGCATTTTCCCGTTCGGTCGTTATCATCACGGTCATGGTGATGACGATTTACGGCATCAACCTGCTGAACCCGCTGTTTCTGCAGGAACTGCTGGGATACACGGCCTGGAAAGCAGGGCTGGCGGTGGCGCCGCGCGGAATCGGGGCGGGGGCGGCGATGCTGGCCGCGGGCGTGCTGTCCCGCTTCGGAATTGACACGCGCCCGCTTATGGGGCTCGGCTTCGGACTGGCGGCCTACTCGATCTATCAGATGTCGCAATGGGACCTGGGCGTGAGTATGCGGTCCATCTTTTGGCCGATCATGAATTTCGGAATCGGCGCCACGGTCGGCTTTCCGATTATCACGGCCGAAGCGCTCTATGACATCCGGCCTGAGCGAATGGGCTACGCGACCAGCTTATACAACATGATGCGCAACACGGGCGCTGCAATCGGAATTTCTTTCGTGAGCAACCTGCTCACCGAACGCGAGCAGATACATCAGGCGTACCTGGTCCAGCACTTTTCGGTTTTCGACGCCTGGCGGATGAGTGCCCAGGCCCCGCAAGTGCCCGGCGCGCTGCAGTTCCGCTTCCTGCCGCAGTTGGTGACCGGG
>JAKAVX010000695.1 GCA_021827465.1 Deltaproteobacteria bacterium
GTGAACGTGGGACTTTCGGTTTCGCGCGTCGGTTTCTCGGCCGCGGTCAAGGCGATGAAGCAGGTGGGCGGAACCCTCAAGCTCGACCTCGCGCAGTATCGCGAGATGGCGGCGTTTGCGCAGTTCGGCTCGGACCTCGACCCTGTCACCCAGCGGTTGATTCGGCGCGGCGAGCGGCTTACCGAGATGCTCAAGCAGAACCAGTACGAGCCGCTTACGCTCGAGAAGCAGGTTCTGCTCATTTTCGCGGCCAACGAGGGACTCTTCGACGACCTGCAGGTGGCGCAAATTCGCCCGTTCGAGCGCGGGATGTACGAATTCTTCGAGGCGCGTCATCCGGAATACCTGAAGGAAATCGCCGACAAGAAGGAACTGAGCGACGACCTGAAGGCGAGGCTCCGCAAAGCGCTCGGCCAATTCAAGGAAAGCTTTGTCGGCAGTCAGAAGAGCACCGGGACGGGAGCGGCCAACCTTTCGAGCGCCGCCTGATGCGCGGCCTGTCCGGCAAAATGAGCGATGCCCACTCTTAAGGCAATCCGTCGGCGGATCGCGTCCGTAAAGTCGACGCAACAGATCACGCGAGCGATGAAGCTGGTCGCGGCGGCACGATTGCGCCGCGCGCAGGAAGCGCTTTTCAACGCAAGGCCCTATAGCGAATCGCTGGCGCGGGTCGCGGATTCCGTGCTCGCCGCCGAGCGCGAGTCGCTGGCGCCGGCCGAGGACGCGAAAAACACCGCGCTTATCGTGGTGGTTTCCTCGGACCGCGGCCAATGCGGCTCCTACAACGCGAACCTCCTCAAACTTGCCGAGGAAATCGGGCGC
Organism: Deltaproteobacteria bacterium; assembly: GCA_021827465.1. The sequence goes on from JAKAVX010000695.1 coordinate 823, forward strand.
GAGGCTCAAGGCAGGGGTCTCGATCCGCGCTTTTTCGTGGTTGGACGAAAGGGGCTCGATCATTTCAAACGCACCGGTGCGGCGATCGCGGGCGAGCGGATCAACAATCCGCACCTTGCAACCGTCGCTCTGGCGCGCGACGTGGCGGCCCAGATGCTCGCGGCGTATCGCTCGGGCGAAGTGCGCGAGACCAGTCTCATCTACATGCAGTTCCGCTCGGCCCTCTTGCAGCGTCCGACCTACGAGCGTCTTCTGCCGGTCGCGGCGCCCGAAGAGCCTCCGGCGGGCGAACGCACCGAGCATGAGACGCACGGCGCGACTCCCGAGGCGGAAGGCGCCGCCGAGATGATAGACTATCTCATTGAACCGAGCCGCGAGCGGCTGGTGCCGCTGGTACTTCGCGCCTCGGTCGAGGCTGCCGTCTTCCATGCGCTGCTGGAAGCCGAAGCGAGCGAGCAGGGCGCGCGGATGACCGCAATGGACAGTGCGACTAACAACGCGAGCGATATGATCGAGCGGCTTACGCTCGAGATGAACCGCGCCCGCCAGGCGCAGATTACCAGGGAACTGATGGACATCGTCGGCGGCGCCGAGGCTTTGCGCGGCTGAGGCGGCGAGCTAAAAAGTGTTTTACCGGGGAAACCGCGGGTTATGAGTGAGCAAGCGACTGGGCATATCAACCAGATACTCGGCAACGTCATTGACGTCGAGTTTCGAAACGGCGCACTGCCTCCAATCCTGAACGCGCTCAGGGTCAGCAATCCGGCAATCGACGACCAGCCATGGAATCTCGTGCTCGAGGTTGCGCAGCACCTCGGCGAGAAAACCGTGCGATGTATCGCGATGGACACGACCGACGGGCTGGTGCGCGGGATGGATGTGCTCAATACCGGCGCGCCAATCTCGGTGCCGGTCGGCCCGGAGACGCTCGGGCGCTTGATGAACGTCACCGGCCAGCCGGTTGACGAGGTGGGGCCTATCAAGGGCTCGCGCCAGATGCCGATTCATCGCGACGCTCCGGCATTCGCCGACCAAGGCGTCGAAGTCGAAATCCTCGAGACCGGAATCAAGGTCATCGACCTTATCTGCCCGTACAATCGCGGCGGAAAGATCGGGCTGTTCGGCGGCGCGGGCGTCGGCAAGACGGTCACCATTCTCGAACTGATCAACAACGTCGCCAAGCAGCACGGCGGCGTGTCGGTGTTTGCCGGCGTGGGCGAGCGTTCGCGCGAGGGCAACGATCTTTATCGCGAACTCGAGGAGTCGGGCGTTCTTTCCAAGACCGCGCTCGTCTATGGCCAGATGAACGAGCCGCCCGGCGCGCGCGCCCGGGTCGCGCTGACCGGGGTCACCGTGGCGGAGTACTTCCGCGACGAAGAGGGCCGCGACGTTCTGCTCTTCATCGACAATATCTTCCGTTTCGTGCAGGCCAACTCCGAGGTCTCGGCGCTGCTCGGCCGCATGCCGAGCGCGGTCGGCTATCAGCCGACTCTCGGCACCGACCTGGGCGAGCTCGAAGAGCGTATCACCACCACCAAGAAGGGCTCGATCACGTCGGTGCAGGCGATTTACGTCCCCGCCGACGACTACACCGACCCGGCTCCGGCGACCACCTTCACCCATCTCGACGCGGTCACCGCGCTCGATCGCAAAATCTTCGAAAAAGCGATCTACCCGGCGGTCGATCCGCTCGCTTCGACTTCGCGAATCCTCGATCCGCAGATCGTCGGCCAGGAGCATTACGACGTCGCGCGCGGCGTGCAGGCGATCCTGCAGCGCTACCGCGACCTGCAGGACATCATCGCGATCCTCGGGATGGACGAGCTGTCGGCCGAGGACAAGCTGGTGGTTGCGCGGGCGCGGCGCGTCGAGCGCTTCCTGTCGCAGGCGATGCATGTCGCGGAGCC
>JAKAVX010000696.1 GCA_021827465.1 Deltaproteobacteria bacterium
GGTGTCCGCAAGCGAGAACGCTCCGCACACGTATCCGCCCGCGCCCGCATTCGAGAGTATCCGCTCGATAAACGGAAGGTCGCGTTTGCGCAATCCCTCGCGTCCCTTCTCCATCCGATCATTGTCGCGTTTATCCGCCGGGCTCCAGTACGGCATCCAGATGAGCGGCAGGTCGCCGCCAAGAATGGCCTCGTCGGCGAATTGCTCGGCCTCGCGCACCCGCGCGCGTGCGAGGATAACTTTCGGCATCAGCGGCGGCGCGGGATAGCGTTCTTCGAGGTATTCGCCGATCACGGTGGAATCGAAGACGGTTGCGCCGTCGTCGTCGATATACGGGACTTTGGCCAGCGGATGCTTCGCGAGCATCTCGGGCGGCTTCTTCCACAGATTGCCCGGCGGCAGATTTTCGATCCGGTAGGCGAGACCTTTCTCTTCGAGCACGACTTTGGTCTTGCAAGCATGGGTGGAGCGAAGCGTGCCCCACGGATAATCACGCTCGGTCGTGTACAGCACTATCATCGCGCGCTCTCCTTGCTTACGTCCGTGATCCCGAGACCTTAGCATCACCGGGGCGCAAGCGGTCAAAGGCGCGGCCCGGTGCGTATCCGCGCCATTCAACTATCGGCATCTGTTATGCTGAATAACGATGGCTCGCGCACAAGCATTGGAAAAGGGCTTTGCGCGCCTGCTCGGTAGCCTGGAGGAAAAGCTCGGCGACCGGCGGCTGGCGAAACGCGCACGCACGCTTGCGCGCACGTATGCGGCCGACGAGCAGCTCGCGCTTGCCTCGATAGCCAGGCTCGCCGAAGAATCGGCCTCGGACACCGCCGAGATCCTTGGGCGGGACAAGGACGCGCGTGCGCTTATTTCCTGCCTCGGCGCGTCAGAAGTGGTTGCGACCGAGCTCAATGCGGCCGGTCCCGGATGGCGTCCGATCTTCGAGGACGCGCTCAGCCAGACGGCGGACACGTTGGTCTCGGAGATGCGATGCGACCTGGCGGACGCGAAGGATCGGGAGGAGGCGATCGCGGCGCTTTCCGCATTCAAGCGCCGGATGTTTCTCCGGATCGCGATAGCCGACCTGACCGGCGCGTTCGACGTGAGCGCCACGATGACGGTGATGTCGCGGCTGGCGGACGAATGTATCCGTGCGGCGTTCGGAGCGGCCAGGCGGCTCAGCGGAGCGCAGGCGGGCGAAATCGACCGCTTGTGCGTGCTCGCGATGGGAAAACTCGGCGCGGGCGAACTCAACCTCAGTTCCGACATCGACCTCGTCTACATTCACGACGGGCCCGGCTCGGGCGATGGCGCGGTTGCCGCCGCGCGATGCGCGGAGCTGGTCACCGAGCTTCTGTCGTCGGGATGCTTCCGAATAGATATGCGGCTTCGGCCGGGCGGGCGGAGTTCTCCGCTGGTGGTTACCCTGAGCGGCGCGCTCAGCTTTTATCAGAGCCTCGGCCAGACGTGGGAGCGAGCGGCGCTGCTTCGCGCGAGACCGGTTGCGGGTGCGCTCGACGTGGGCGCGCGGATGCTCGCGGAGCTGGAGCCGTTCATCTACCGGCGTTACCTCGATTTCGAGACACTCGGTCAGTTGCGCGCGATGAAGTATCAGATAGAAGCCGAGCTGCGCCTGCCCGAGATGGTGCGCCGCAACATCAAGCTCGGCTACGGCGGAATCCGCGAACTCGAATTCATCGTTCAGGCGCTGACGCTGATCTATGGCGGGCGCGATCCGCGTATCAGGACGCGCAAAACAATCGACGCGCTCGACCGCTTCGCGTCCTACGGCTATCTGCCACGCAGCCGCGCCGAGGGACTTGCCGACGCATACCTGTTCCTTAGAGACGTCGAGCACAAGCTGCAGGTCGCGGCCGGTCTTCAGACCCATGCGCTGCCCGAAGGAGCCGAAGGGATGCGAGCGCTCGCGATACGGCTCGGGATAGGCGGCGACCAGCGCTCGGTGACGCGGCTCAGGAACGGCCTTTCGCGCCGGCGCGCACTGGTGGCGAAACAATTTCGCGAGACGCTCACCGGCGGCGCGATCGCGCATGAGACGAGAGTATCGCCCGAGGCCGAAGCGGCGTGGCGGCTGGCGCTCGAACCGGGAGCCGCGGCGCCCGCGCTCAAGTCGCTCGGCTTTGCCACGCCCGAGGAGAGCGTTGCCCATCTGGAGCTGCTCGTGCACGGGCCGGCTCACACGCCGATGAGCCTGCGCCGAAGTGAATTGCTGGTTCGGCTCGGGCCGGTCCTCCTGGACGAAATCGCAAGCCTGCCCGATCCTGACCTCGCGCTCAGGAACCTTGCCTCGTTTATCTCCGCGGTCGGCGCGCGCACCTCGTTCCTTGCGCTTCTCGAACAGCATCCCGCGACCCGGCGCGTGCTGCTCCGGCTCTTCGCATCGAGCAGCTATCTCTCGGGGCTGTTTATCCGTCATCCCGAGATGCTGGACACGCTGGTGCGCTCCGATCTTGCGCAGCTACGGCGCAATCCCGAGGCGCTTGCCCAGGAACTGTCGGGGCTGGTTGCCGCGTGCCCTGACTTCGAAAGCCGCCTCGACGCGATTCGCACTTTCCGCCATCAGGAGTTCCTGCGTATCGCGATCGCCGATCTCGCCGGGCATCTCGAGCATCACGAGGTCGAGGCGGAACTGACAGCGCTCGCGGAAACCGTTCTGCGCGAGGCGCTTGGGCTCGCACGCGGGGAAGTGGGCGCGCGTTTTTCGATAC
>JAKAVX010000697.1 GCA_021827465.1 Deltaproteobacteria bacterium
CATCACGAGTTCCGGGCCATCGGTATCGGCAAGCAGCTGCGGACCAAGGTGAACGCCAATATCGGCGCTTCCAATTTCCATCAGCTTCTGGATGAGGAGATCGAAAAGCTCTATACGGCCATCCGGTTCGGGGCCGACTCGGTGATGGATCTGTCGACCGGCACCGATCTCGATCAGATTCGAGCGGAGATCCTGTCCCGTTCTCCCGTGATGCTGGGTACCGTGCCGATCTACCAGGTAGGCTCGGAGCGCTCGATCCTGAAACTCGACGCGGATTTCTTCCTCGAAGTGATCGAGCGGCAGGCGCGCCAGGGCGTCGATTACATGACGCTGCATTGCGGAGTCACGCGCGACAGCGTTGCGCGCCTGCGCCACCATCACCGTATTGAGGGCATAGTGTCGCGGGGCGGAGCGATGCTGGCCGCCTGGATCGAGCGCACGGGCAACGAGAATCCGCTTTACGAGCGTTTCGACGATGTCTGCGCGATCCTGCGCGAGCACGATGTCACGATATCGCTTGGCGACGGCCTCAGGCCGGGCGCGACCGGCGACGCCACCGACCGCGGCCAGCTTGCCGAGCTGCTCGTTCTCGGCGAACTCGTCGAACGTGCGCGCGCCAACGGCGTCCAGGTGATGGTCGAGGGTCCAGGTCATGTGCCGCTCGACCAGATCGAGGCGAACGTCAAGTTGGAAAAGCGGGTATGCGCGGGCGCGCCGTTCTACGTCCTGGGCCCGCTAACCTGCGACGTCGCGCCTGGCTACGACCACATCACCGGCGCGATTGGCGGAGCGATTGCGTCGGCCGCGGGAACCGACTTCCTTTGCTATGTGACTCCTGCAGAGCATCTGCGCCTGCCCGACCTCGACGATGTCCGCGAAGGTGTGATCGCCACCCGAATCGCGGCGCACTCGGGAGACCTCGTAAAGGGCGTGCGGGCCGCCAAGCTCTGGAACGACGAGATGTCGCGCTACCGCAAGGCGCTCAACTGGCCGGGGATGTACGCGATGGCGATGGACCCGGACAAGGCGCGCCGCTACAAGGAGGAAAGCGAGGCCGCAGGCTCCAATGTCTGCAGCATGTGCGGCTCGCTATGCTCAATCAACATCGACAACGCCGCGCTCAAGTTCACTCGCCGCCAAACGCTCGAAGCTCCAGAGGCCCATGCCGGCGTCCAATGACGGATTGCGCGCCCGCGAGGCCGCGAAGGCGGCGCTCGAACTGGTGCTTCGCGACCAGCATGGCGAGGCGCGCCGGCTGGCCGACTACCTGGGCCGAAGTCTCGTCGTCTACTTCTACCCCAGGGACGATACGCCAGGCTGCACGGTCGAGGGCAAGGAGTTCAACCAGCTTGCTGCCGATTTCGAGCGGCTGAACTGCGCCATCGTTGGAGTCAGCGTAGATTCGGTCGAGTCGCATCGCGCATTTGCCGAAAAGTACGGCTTCACCTTCACCCTGCTGGCGGATGAGTCGGGCGGACTGGCCCGCAGTCTCGGCGTGATGGGCGACAGCGTAGCGGAGCGGGCAACTTTAGTTTTCGATGCTGAGCTTAAGCTGCGGCGCGCTTTTCGTAACGTTGCGCCCCGGGGGCATGCACGCGAGGTACTGGGCTTCGTGCGCAAGATGCTCGAATCGCACCTGATGCTGGGCGGCTGATCCGCAAAGGACGGGTAGCGGGCTGGCAAAACTTACCAAGATGGTTATGTTTGTGCTATATTAGTGACCGCTCAATAAGGCACAGGTTCGAAGGCCATGGCAAAGACGTCCAAAAATCTACTCGATGAGGCACGGAGCCGGATTGGTGCGATTGACGTTGAAGAGGCGCGCCGGATGCTCGAAGAGCATCCCGATACGGTGCTGATTGACGTGCGCGAGAGCGATGAATGGCGCCAGGGACATATTCCGCAAGCTGTCTTTGTACCGCGCGGTTTTCTCGAATTGCGAATCGAGGAAAAGGTGCCTGAGCGTCAGACGCCAATTATCGTTCAATGTGCCGCTGGGACACGCTCGCTGCTGGCAGCCCGGTCGCTTGCCGAGATGGGCTACCAGAACCTTTATAATTTGACCGGCGGTTTCAACGCCTGGAAAGACCGCGGCTTGCCGTGGACGGCTGAGCGCGCCTTCACGCCGGAGGAGTTGACGCGCTATTCGCGCCATTTCGTGATTCCCGAGGTGGGAGAGCGTGGCCAGGCGAAGCTGCTCGATGCGAAAGTCCTGCTTCTGGGCGCCGGAGCGCTCGGTTCGTCGTCGGCGCTCTACCTTGCGGCTGCGGGCGTGGGAACGATTGGTTTGGTCGACTTCGACGTGGTCGATCTGTCCAATCTTCAGCGCCAGATCATCCATGCCACCGAGCGGGTCGGGATGCCGAAGACGGAGTCGGCAAAGATCTCAATAAACGCGGTAAATCCGGGCGTGAAGGTAATCCGTCACGATGTTCGGCTCAGTTCCGAAAACGCGATGGAGATCATCAAGGACTACGACGTCATCGTTAACTGCGGTGACAACTTTCCGGCGCGCTACCTGATTAACGACGCGTGCGTCTTTGCCGGAAAACCGCTGGTTGACGGCGCCATTTTCCGCTTCGAAGGCAACGCAACGGTCTTCTATCCCGCCAAGGGAGGGCCGTGTTACCGATGCCTCTATCCAGAGCCGGCGCCGCCCGAGATGGCACCCTCCTGCGCGGAGGCAGGCGTGCTCGGCGCGCTCCCGGGAATCATCGGGTCGATG
>JAKAVX010000698.1 GCA_021827465.1 Deltaproteobacteria bacterium
GGCGCTCGGCGGGATTCTCGCGTTCCGGATGCTGCCGGTCGCGCCGTTGCCGCAGGTCGAATTTCCAACCATCCAGGTTCAGGCGACGCTGCCCGGTGCCAGTCCCGAAACAATGGCGTCGTCCGTGGCGACCCCGCTGGAGCGCCAATTCGGCCGAATAGCGGGCTTGACGCAGCTTACTTCGACGAGCTCGTTGGGCACTTGCTCGATCGTTCTGCAGTTCGATCTGAGCCGTAATATTGACGCGGCTGCGCGCGACGTGCAGGCCGCAATCAACGCGGCGCGTAGCCAGTTGCCAAGTACGCTTCCGTCGAATCCCACCTATCGGAAGGTAAATCCCGCAGATGCGCCGGTATTGATCATTGCCCTCACCTCGGACACGAAGACGCGCGGCGAAATGTATGATGCGGCGTACTCGATTCTCTCGCAAAAGCTTTCGCAAATAGAAGGCGTCGGACAAGTTGTGGTGGGCGGCAGCGCTCTGCCGGCGGTCCGAGTCGATCTCAATCCTGCGCAGCTCAACAGCTATGGGATCGGACTCGAGCAGGTGCGTGCAACGCTGGCTGGGGCCAACGCAAACCGTCCCAAGGGCGAGCTTTCCGGACCCAGGACCGACTACGGGATCAGCGATACCGACCAGCTGCTGCATGCCGCGCAATACCGGCCGCTCATCGTCTCGTACGCCAATGGCGCCGCGGTTCATCTGTCGGATCTCGGCACAGTGACCGATTCCGTTCAGGACGTGCGCAATGCGGGCGTGGTCGACAATCGTCCGGCCGTTCTGCTGATCATCTTTCGCCAGCCGGCGGCGAACATCATAGAGACTAATCAACGGCTGTACGCTGCTATGCCGTCGCTGCAAGCGTCCATTTCACCGGCGATCAAGTTGACAGTTGTGCTCGATCGAACCACCACAATTCGCGCGTCGGTCCGCGACGTAGAGTTCACACTGCTCTTGTCGGTGATGCTCGTGATAATGGTGGTGTTCGTATTCCTGCGAAATCTTCGCGCGACGCTGATCCCGGGCGTAGTGGTTCCGCTTTCATTGATCGGAACCTTCGGCGTCATGTACCTGTGCGGATACAGCCTCGACAATCTGTCGCTTGTTGCTCTGACGATCTCGACCGGGTTTGTCGTCGATGACGCGATCGTCGTCGTTGAGAATATCTCGCGCTTTCTGGAACAGGGCGTGCCGCCCTATGAAGCCGCGGTGCGAGGCGCGAGCGGAATCGGATTTACCGTGCTTTCGATGAGCGTCTCGCTGATCGCCGTCTTCATTCCGATTCTCGTGATGGGCGGAATCGTCGGTCGTCTGTTTCGCGAGTTCGCGGTGACGCTGTCCACGGCGATAGCGGTTTCGCTGGTGCTGTCGCTCACCACGACGCCGATGATGTGCGCGAAACTATTGCGAGCGCATGACGGTGAAAGCCACGGTCGAATCTACCGCATCGCCGAAACCGGCTTTAACGGAATGCTCGCGCGCTACCGGTCAAGTCTGGCATGGGTTCTCGACCATCAGCCGCTCACGCTCGCAATCGCGATCGTTACGCTCGCGATCAACATCTATCTCTTCTTCATAATCCCGAAGGGGTTCTTTCCGTTGCAGGACACCGGCCGGATGATGGGCATGCTGATGGCGGATCAGGATACGTCGTTCCAGGCAATGGAGCGCAAGCTTTCCGAATTCGTAAAGGTCGTCAAGAGGGATCCGGCGGTTGATCATGTGATCGGGTTCGCCGGCGCAAGCGGCTACGGCGCCGCGGTCAACGCGGGCCGGATATTCATCACCTTGAAACCACTGTCGGAGCGCAAGATCGGCGTTGCCGAGGTAATTGCCCGAGTGCGCCGTAGCACGGCGCACATCGCCGGTGCCACGCTTTACATGCAGGCCGCACAGGATCTCACGATCGGTGGCCGCCTTTCCAACGCGCTATATCAATACACACTTCAGAGTCAGAATCTTGACGCACTTAATTCCTGGGCGCCGCGCCTGCTCGCTCGCTTGCGCAAAATGCGCCAGTTGACCGATGTGAGTAGCGATCAGCAGAACAGCGGTCTTGCCGCCAACCTCGTAATTGACCGCAAGACTGCCTCACGCCTAGGCGTATCGGCGCAGATGCTCGATGACACCTTGTACGACGCGTTCGGCCAGCGGCAGGTCTCGACCCTATATACTCAACTCAATCAATACCACGTCGTGATGGAGGTCGAGCCGCGCTTCTGGCAGAACCCCGAATCGCTGTCGCAGATTTACGTTCGCACCAATTCGGGCCAGATGGTTCCGCTTAGCGCGTTTACTCGATATGAGCCGAAAACCACGGCCCTCCAGGTTAATCATCAGGGGCAGTTTCCGTCGGTTACGATCTCGTTCAATCTCGCGCCCGGCGTGTCGCTAGGCGAGGCGGTCGCTCTGATCACTGATGCGCAGGCCCAAATCAGGATGCCGTCAAGTGTAACGGGGAGCTTCCAGGGAACTGCGCAGGCGTTCCAGTCGTCGCTCGCGAATGAACCGATGCTCATACTAGCAGCATTACTCGCCGTTTATATCGTGCTTGGAATTCTTTATGAAAGCTATATTCATCCCCTCACGATTTTATCGACGCTGCCGTCCGCTGGCGTCGGTGCGCTGCTCGCCCTTGAGATCACTGGTCACTCTCTCACGGTGATTGCATTGATTGGAATTATTTTACTGATCGGCATCGTCAAGAAGAATGCAATCATG
>JAKAVX010000699.1 GCA_021827465.1 Deltaproteobacteria bacterium
CAGATCAGCTTCGGGCTCTCGACCGTGGCGGTCGAACCCTCCGCCACTGACAACTTTCCGCTCTTCGTCCGCGGGGTCGCGATGGAAGAGGGCGGACAGAGTCAAGTCACGCTCGCGCCGGCGCCATTTACGTTGAGCGCCGGCGGGACGATTCAACTCCCGAACGTCAACCTTACCGCCGTCGTCGTGACGGCGGCCGGCGGCGCCGTGCTGGTGCCGGGAACCGACTACTCACTCGACGCGGTTAACGGAATCATTACCGCGCTCGCCGGGGGTGCCGCATCGGCTGGAGAAACGGTTCAAGTCGGGTACACGTACGCAGACCAGGTGATCGCGACGGCCGGTGAAAGCTCGCCAAGCGATTGATTGAGGATTCTTACGGTGAAAGATCGCGAACCACTAGCGGATTTTGCGGGGACATTTCCCCGTTCGAGGTAACAGGACATGCCAGCAAGCTTCCTGCACGGGGTCGAAGTGATTGAGGTCCAAAGCGGCTCGAATCCGATTACCGTCGTTAAGTCGGCGGTGATCGGGCTCGTCGGCACGGCGCCATCATGGGCGGTAGCCGCGCCGGCCGCCGCTCCCGAGCCTAACACGCCGACGGTAGTCAGTTCGGCACTCGACGCGGCAAACTTCGGTCCTCTCATTCAGGGCTACACCATCCCATACGCGCTCGCCGCGATCCAGGCGCAAGGGGCGGGACAGGCTATTGTAATCAACGTCTTCAACCCTGCGGTGCACTTCACCGCAATCGTATCGCAGGCGATGAGCTTTCCGGCGGCTGGCGCGCAGGTGCTCAACCTTGGGCACATGGGCGTTTCGAACGTAGTGGTGAAGAACCAGGCTGGCACGACTACATATTCAAGCGTTACTGACTATTCGCTCGATCCAGTGAACGGTGTTATCACCGCTCTGAACGGCGGCACGCTCACTGCCGGGGAAGCGGTCAGCGTGTCATTCAATTACGCCGATCCGACCAAGGTTGCCGATTCCGACGTTATCGGCGCGGTCACCGGCGGCGCATACACCGGTCTGCAGGCGCTGCAGACGACATACGGCACGATGGGTTTCTTCGCCAAGCTGCTGATTGCGCCGGGGTATTCGCAGAACGCCGACGTTGCGAGTGCTCTGGCGACGATGGCGAATACGCTGCGCGCGATGGCGCTGGTCGATTCAGCGCCTTCCACATCGGTAGCGACGGCGATTCTGAATCGTGGGCTTGCGGGCGCCGCCTTTGACACTTCTTCGACCCGGGTCATTCTCTGCTATCCGCAGGAGCAATTCTCAGACGCGGGACTCGTGCCCACCGGCGTGACGCTGACATCGGCGGGTATTCCGCTTACGTCGCCATACAATGGAACCTCAGTAGGACCGTACTCGCAGTGGGTTGCGGGAGCGATCGCCGCCAAAGATCTGGCCAATGGCTATTGGTGGTCGCCCTCGAACACCGACGTCTCCGGAGTTCTCGGGCCGGACGTGGCTATTTACGCCTCGATTCTCGATCCTCTCTCCGACGTGAACAATCTGAACGCTCAGGGGATCACCACGGTCTTCAATGCCTTTGGCACCGGTATGCGCGTGTGGGGTAACCGATCGGCGGCCTATCCGGCTGACACCTCGCCGGCCAATTTCATCAACGTGCGCCGCACGATGGACGTGATCGAGGAGTCGATTCAGCTGTCGATGCTACAGTTCATCGATCAGCCGATCTCGAACGCGCTTATCACGGCGATCCTGGCGAGCGTCAACGCGTTCATCCGCAGCCTGATCCAGCGCGGCGCGCTGGTGGCCGGATCGGCCAGCTACGATCCCGCCGAAAATCCGTCAAGTCAGGTCGCCGCCGGGCAACTGGTGTTCGACATCGATGTGATGCCGCCGCCGCCCGCCGAGCGGATCACCTTCCAGAGCTATATCGATTCAAGCCTGCTCGCGCAGCTCGGGCAGACGAGTCCGTTAACCGCGGCTGCCGCGGCCACGGCGTAGGAGAGGCGTAGAATGAATATTCAGATCAATTCACTGACCAATGCGAATATCTACATCGACGGTGTTGGACTGCTCGGCCGCGCCGAAGAAATCGAAATCGCGCATCCTCGGCAGAAAATGATTGACTACAAGGGCCTGGGCATGGCGGGCACCGCCGAGCTATGGGCCGGGGTAGCCAAGCTCGAGTCCCGGATCAAGTGGGCGTCTTTCGACGCTGAGACGCTGACCTTCGCGGCCAGCCCATTTCAGGCCCACTATTTTCAGGCGCGCGGAAATCTCGAACAGTACACCAGTCAGGGCCGCAGTGCCGAGTTGCCGGTCGTGTACCTGATGACCGGTGTCTTCAAGGACGCCGGTGGCTCCGCGCTCCGGCAGCATCAAATGGTCGAGACGACATCCGCGGTCAGCATCTATCACGCCGAGCTCTATGTAGCCGGCGTGCAGATCTATCTATACGACGTGTTCGCAAATCTCTACGTGGTCGGTGGCGTGGATCAGCTCGCGACCTTCCGCAGCAATCTCGGAGGCTGAACGCGCTGGCCTGCCGCGGCTGGCGACGGCGATTGTAAGGTGAATCATGAATGACGAGATTCGGGTTAACGGAGTTAGTATCGGAGCCCGCGCCGAGGGCGAATCGGGCGGCAGCCGCAGCCTCGAGCTTCCGTCGGGGCGCCGCGCTCGCGTTCGTAAAGGATACGGGCGCGATCTGATCCGGGCACAGCGCGCCGCGGTGGAC
>JAKAVX010000700.1 GCA_021827465.1 Deltaproteobacteria bacterium
CAGAAGCCGCGCTTGCGCCCGACGGCGCGACGTAAACGATCACCGGAACCGGCGCGGAAAGCAGCATCTTCACGATTCGCTCGGCCGAAGTCAGAAGACCGCCCGGAGTATCGAGCCGGATAACCAGCGCGCTCGCGCCTTCGTTCTTGGCTGCGGAGAGCGCGTCCTCGATATAGTTCGCCACGGCGGGATTGATCGAGCCGTCAACCGCGGCGAGCTCGACCCAGGGGCGCGAGGCTTTCCCGCCCGCAGTGGCGTTTCGCGCCGCCGGCGCAATCGCGAGGATCGCGGCCATCGCGACGAGCGCCGCCGCTACGCTAGGCAGGCTCTTGAGTTTGACCTTTTCGGGTCGCACTCTACGCTTTGCCGTGGCGCGGAATCGGCCGCCCCAATTCCTTCATGACTTCCTGGATATCGAGCCAAACGAGCCGTTTGTCGCCTGGATTCCGAAGCAGGTAGGCGGGATGAAACGTCGGCATCGTCCTGATTCCGCCGATTTCCTGCCAGGTGCCGCGAAGCTTCGAAATCGGCGTCTTGACCCTGAGAAGCGCCTGCGCCGCGAAAGTTCCGAGCGCGACGATCACCCGCGGCTTGACCAGTTCTATCTGGCGCATCAGGAACGGCTCGCAGGATTCGACCTCGTCGGGCTCGGGATTGCGGTTCTGCGGCGGGCGGCATTTGACGACGTTGGCGATATAGACCTCGGAGCGCTTCATCCCCATCCCGCGCTCGATAATGTCGGTGAGCAATTGCCCGGCGCGGCCGACGAAGGGCTCGCCGCGCGCGTCTTCTTCGGCGCCCGGCCCTTCGCCGACGAACATCAGCTCGGCAGCGGGATTACCGACTCCGAACACGACCTGGGTGCGCGACTTGCACAGCTTGCAGCGACGGCAATCGCCGATAAACTCGCGCAGCTCTTCGAGGTTCGAAGTTTTTTCCAGGCCGGGATAGCGCGAAAACATCCCGTCGGTCTGAATCGGCGCTTTGGGCACGGATTGCCTGGCAACCAGCTCTCTCATCTTCTCTCCATCGGGCTCGGAGCGGAGCGCGGGCCGCGATTGCGCGGATTCGGCGGGCGCGACAATGGCGCCGGTTTCGGACGGCAGGCCCTCCATCCCTTCTTCGCGAATCTGCTCGACGTAATCGCTGAGCGTATCGAAAAGAAGACGACGGTCTGGCGAGGGCGTTCGGTGGTCCATAAGATTAGTCACAAGCTTTGCCCGGAGCGAAGTCTACGCGGGAACCAGACGGTCACAATGGTTATCGTTGCAGCCTCCGCATTGGTCGCGTTCATCCTGCTGATGCCCGAGCCGGCGCTGGCATGGGGACCGGTCACGCACGTGGCGCTCGGGATGCAGGTGCTTGCGAGCGTTATCACCCCCGATTATCCGCTTCAAGCCGTGCTGGCGAGTCTGCCTGAGGTGTTCCTGTACGGAAGCCTCGCGCCCGATATCGTGCAGGGTCGCCGCTTCCAGAGCAGGCTGCGCCGTCATTCTCATAACTGGACGGTCGGGCTCGAGCTTCTGGGTGCGGCCACGAGCGCGCAGGAAAGCGCCTTCGCGATGGGTTACCTGGCGCATCTCGCCGCCGACGTGGTCGCGCACAATTTTTACCTGCCCGCGCGTTTCATCGGACAGTTCGAGTCGGCCGTCGCGAGCCACATCTACGCCGAGGCCCGCTTCGACAGTATCCAGCGTCCCGAGTTTCACGACATGCTCGTCAATCTCGTCAACGTGGACTTCAGCGAACTGGACGCGATGCTCGACCGCGCGATCGACTCACCACTCATCCCCTTCAAGGCGCATCGCCGAATCTTCGAGGGCGGTCTCAAGCGGATTCGCCAATGGAACGCGGTGGTGAAGGCGCTCAGCCCGATGGAAGGCGACGAACTCGTCCACGCCAACCTGTTCACCGAGAGTTCATGCTCGGCGATCGGCGGCTTAATGCTCTCGCCGGGGCACGCGCCCGCATGCAGCTACGATCCGATGGGCACGGAAGCGATCAGGCACGCGCTCGCCTCGCGCAAGAATCTGCAACGGCTTATCAGGATGGGGCCGCGGGCAAAGAAAACCGCGCGCGATCTGGCGGCCACGATGGCGCGCGACGTGCACGCCCATCTGCGCCAGGCTCCGTTCATTCTGGCCGGCTGACTGGGCCGTCGAACCGAGGCCCGCCGTCAGCGCGCGGCTTTGGCCTTGCGCGAGCGGGTCTTCTCCGAGCGGATCGCCGCGACGCGATCGAGGATGACGTCGGCGACCTCGTCCTTGCTCATCATGGGATAGCGCTGCGCGCCGACGTGGGCAGTGATCAAGGTGACGATGTTGGTATCGACCGAAAAGCCCGCGCCTTCCTGGGTCACATCGTTGGCGACGATAAGGTCGAGGCGCTTTCGCTTAAGCTTGTCGAGCGCGTTGGCCTCGAGGTTCTCGGTCTCCGCGGCAAAGCCGACCAGGATACGTTCACCCTTTTTCGCCGCGATTCGCGGCATCTCGTCGGGCACGCCGGCCATTTTGAGCGTGAGTCCCGCGTCGCTTTTCTTGACTTTCTGCGGGGCTGGTTCGGCGGGACGGAAATCAGCTATAGCGGCCGCCATCACCAGCGCCGTGCACCACGAAAAATTTCTCGACGTCGCATCGAGCATCTCCGCCGCGCTGACCGTATTGATACGTTCGACGCCAACCGGAGTCGCGAGCGCGCAAGGTCCGCTCACCA
>JAKAVX010000701.1 GCA_021827465.1 Deltaproteobacteria bacterium
GGGGCTGGCCGAGGAGCATCAGTCGGCGGTGATCAAGCCGCTGGAGCGGATCGCGGGCGTGACGGCGCGGCGGCACAAGAGCGGCTGAGGGTTTCTCGTTCATTCGGCCCGGCGTTCGGCGCGCCGCGCAGTTTGATCCGGAGCGTGATTCACGCCCTCGGCCGATTCCCATTCGGGCGAGCACGCGCTAAGCGAGCGCGATGCGCCGCCCGGACGATTCGAACAGATGAACGCGCGCCGGATCGAAGGCGATGCGGACCGGCTCCCCCTCGACGAAACGACGGGTTTGCATGAAGCGTGCCTTGAGTGCGAGCTGACCGAGCCTGAGATCGACGATCACGCTTTCCCCGAGCAATTCGGCGAGCACGACGGTAGCGGGCCAACCTGAGGGACCGAGCGCGATGTCGCCGGGACGTACGCCGGCGAGAACGGCACGGCGCTCGCCCGCCACCCCTCTGGGGAGGACAAGCTCCTGTCCTTCGATCGTGAGACCGTTCCCGGCAAGGGTGGCGGGTAGCAGGTTCATCGGCGGGTTGCCAAGGAAGCCCGCGACGACGCTGGAGACGGGGCGGCCGAACACCTCCTCCGGCGTTCCCGATTGCACGATGCGTCCCTCGATGAAGATCGCCATCCGATCGGAGAGCGTCATCGCCTCCTCCTGATCGTGCGTGACATAGATCGCCGTCACGTCGAGCGTGCGTTGGAGAAGCTTGATCTCTGCGCGCGTATCCGCGCGCAGCTTGGCATCGAGATTCGAAAGCGGCTCATCGAGCAGGAACAGGCGGGGCGAGCGGACGATCGCGCGCGCAAGCGCGCAGCGCTGCTGCTGCCCGCCGCTCAGCTGGCCGGGACGGCGATCGAGCAGATGGCCAATGCGTACGCGTTCGGCCGCCCGGCGGACCTGCCGGGCGATATCGGCGCGCGGCGTTTTCACCATCCGCAGCGGGAAGGCGATGTTCTCGCGCACCGTCATGTGCGGATAGAGCGCGTAGCTCTGGAAGACCATGGCGGCGTCGCGATCGCCGGGGGTAAGATGCGTGACGTCGCGGCCGTCGATTTCGACGCGCCCGGCATCCGGCGTTTCGAGGCCGGCGATAATGCGGAGCGTGGTCGTCTTGCCGGAGCCGGAAGGGCCGAGCAACGAGAAGAACTCACCCGGCCGGATGGCGAGGTCGATCTCGTGCAAGGCGACGTAGTTGCCGAAGCGTTTGACCACGCCCGCGAGAGAGACCGCGCCGCGGACGCTCACCGCCGGCCCGTACCCTTGACTGCGCCGAGGGTCAGGCCCTTGACGATGTGCTTTTGCGCAGCGAATCCGAGGAGAATGACGGGCGCCATGGCCACCAGCGCCGCCGCGGAAAGTTCGGCCCAGCGTGTCTGCTCCAGCGAAATGAAATTGTACATCGCGACGGTTACCGGCCGGACGGTACGGCCGCCGAGCGTAACCGCGAAGAGGAACTCGTTCCACGCGTTCAGGAAGACGAACACGACGGTGACTGCGATGCCTCCGCGGACCTGGGGCAGGATGATATGCCAGAACGCTTTGAAACGGCCGGCACGGTCAATCAGCGCCGCCTCCTCCATCTCGCGCGGAATATCCTCGAAGTAGGATATCAGCAGCCAGATCGCAAACGGCAGCGAGAAATAGACGTAGACGAAAATGAGGCCGGGATAGGTGTCGAGCAGGCCGAGGTGGGTGAAGATCAGGAAGTATGGGATGACCAGCCCGATCGGCGGCGACATCTGAGCGGCTAGGATGGCGAATCCGATGGCACCGCGCGCGGGCAGCCTGAGCCGGGCGAGGGCGTAGGCGGCCGGGACCGCGAAGGCGATGGCGATCAGCGTCGTGCACACAGTGAGGATGGCGCTGCTTTCGAGATTGTGCAGGATGTTGCTCGGACCGAGAAGAATCGACCGGTAGTTGCGCAACGTGGGCACGAAGGGCCGGATCGGCGGGTAGTCGAGCACCTCGCGCTCACTCTTCAGCGACGTGACGGCCGCCCAGAACACGGGGAATGCCCAGACGAAAAGAAAGGTAGCGAGTGTGGTGGCGCCGGCGGCCCGGCGAAGCGATTTCATTTCAGCGGGCCCGGCGCAGACGAAACAGGAGGAAACTGATGCCGAGCGTGATCGCCGTGAGGGTCACGGCGAGTGCCGCACCGTAGCCGATCTGCAATTCACTGAAGGAGATGCGATAAACGTAGAGGTTCAGGATCTCGGTCGCCGTGCCCGGCCCGCCGCCGGTTGCGGCATAGAGCGCGGCGAAGGCGGAAAGTGCCACCGTGATGCGCAGGATGGCCACGATCATGATAGCCGGCCTGAGGAGCGGCAGGGTGATATGCCGGAAACGCCGGAAGGCGCTCGCGCGGTCCATGCGGGCGGCCTCGTAGATATCCACGGGGAGCGAGGCGAGTGCGGCAAGGAAGACGAGAAAGGCGAACGGCGTCCATTGCCAGGTGTGGATGGCAACGACCGAGATGAGGGCGAGCCCGGGATCGCCGAGCCAGTTATGCGAGCCGAGGCCGACGAGGTGCGTGAAGTAGTCGAAAATCCCGAAGGTCGGCGTGAGGATAAGGGTGCGGAAGAAAAGGCCGACGACCACCGGCGCAAGAACAACCGGTAGGATGGCGACGAGGCGGGCGAGCCATTGGCCGCACCGGATCTCGGCGACCGCGAGCGCCAGCGCGAGGCCGATGATGACCTGCAGCACG
>JAKAVX010000009.1 GCA_021827465.1 Deltaproteobacteria bacterium
CGAAAACGCGCAGAAGAAGGTCGAGGCGCACAACTTCGACATCCGTAAGCATCTGCTCGAATACGACGACGTGATGAACAAGCAGCGCGAGGTCGTGTACCATCGCCGCCGCGAGCTGCTTTCGCCCGAACCGCTCAAGGACGACATCCTCGACATGTGCGACGCCGTGATCGAGGGTATCGCCGAAGCGCATTGCGACCCCGAGGTTGACGCCGAAAACTGGGACTGGAAGGCGATCGAAGACGCCTTCTTCAAGCAATTCAAATTCCGTTTCAACTTCCGCGAGAACGCCAACGGCCGCTCGATCGAGGAACCCGACGACCTGATGGAAATCGCCGAGGAGCGCGTCAGGGCGCTCTACGAGCAGCGCGAGCAGGAGTTCACCGAGCCCGTGATGCGCCAGATCGAGAAGATCGTTTCGCTCCAGACGCTCGATTCGCTCTGGAAGGACCATCTGCTTGCGATGGACCATCTGAAGGAGGCGATCGGGCTTCGCGGCTACGCGCAGTTGAACCCGCTCGTCGAATATCAGAAGGAAGGCTTCTCGATGTTCGAGGCGATGATGGACGTGATGCAGCGCGATATCGTCGAGAAGCTGTTCACCGTCCAGGTCCAGCGCGAACAGGACGTCGAGGAAATCCAGCGCGTCCAGAGGCCGCAGCGCGTCACGATGAGCCACGGCGGCGAAACGCAGGACACAGCCGCCGCACCGGTCAAACGCGAGGGAGATAAGGTAGGGCGCAACGACCCGTGCCCGTGCGGCTCGGGCAAGAAGTACAAGCGCTGCCACGGCAAGTAGGCGGCGCGGCGCGCTCCGGGCGCGGTCGGCGGACCGCGTCGCATCCGATTCTCACAAAAATCATTGCGAAACCGCCGATTGATTGATCGGCAATCACGCTCCGTATATTACGCGCGATGGGGAGGAACGTGATGAAGGTACTGAGCGAGCCGGCGCGAGTGCGCGGCTTTCGCTTCGCCGGGGTGAGCGCCGGCCTCAAGAAGGTCGCGGGAGCGAGGGATCTCGGGATGATCGCGGCACAAAACGCCGTTTCGGCGGCGGGCGTGTTCACGACGAATCGCGTCAAGGCGGCGCCGGTCGTCGTGGCAAGTGAACGTGTCAAAAACGGTCAACTTCAGGCCGTGATCGTCAACTCGGGCTGCGCAAACTGCTTTACCGGAAAGCCGGGGCTCCGTCTCGCGCTCGACTCGTGCGCCGCGGTCGCCTCGGAACTTGGATGCGACGGCGCAAGCGTCGCTCCATGTTCGACCGGCGTGATCGGCCATCTCTATGATTTCGAAAAATATCGCGCCGGCGTGCGGCGCGCGGCCGGCGCGCTGAGCGAGGACGGGCTCGAAGAATTCGCGCGCGCGATAATGACCACCGACACGCGCCCCAAGATGGCTTCGGTGACGCTCAGGCTCGGCGGCAAGCAGATCACGATCGCGGGCGCCGCGAAGGGTTCCGGGATGCTCTCACCGCACGTGGCCACGATGCTCGCCTTCATCGTTACGGACGCGGCTGTCGCGCCGGCGCAGTTGCGCTCCGCGCTCAGGGATGCCGCGGTTTTCAGCTTCAACGCCATCACCATCGACGGCGACATGTCGACGAACGACACGGTTCTCGCGATGGCGAGCGGCGCCGCGGAAAACCGTGCGCTCAGCGGGCGCGAGCGCACGCTGTTCGCCGAAGCGATGGGCGCTGTGGCTTCGTCGCTCGCGCGGCAACTGGTTTACGATGGTGAGGGCGCGACCAAGCTGGTCACGATCGACGTCAAGGGCGCGCGCAATCGCGCCGACGCGGAGCGGATCGGGCGCCAGATCGCGAACTCGCCGCTGGTCAAGACGGCGTTCTTCGGATCCGATCCGAACGTCGGCCGCATCATCGCGGCCGCGGGCGCGTCAGGCGCGGCGCTCGACCCCGACCGCCTCGAACTCAAGGTCGCCGGCGTGAAGATCGCGTCGCGCGGGATGCTCCTGGTCGGCGCGCTCGAAGCGGCTCAACAGCGGATGCGCGAGCGCGAGTTCACGGTCGAACTCAACCTCAAGCTAGGCGCGGGTGAGGCCACCATCCTCACCAGCGATCTGAGCTTCGATTACGTCAAAATCAACGCGGAATATACGACCTGAGAGGAATCGAGATGGGAACGTTCACGAAGGTCGCAACCCGCGCCGATCTTCCCGGAGGAACCGCCAGGGCTGTGGAAGCAGGCGGGCGCAAGATCGCGTTGTTCAACGTCGGCGGCAATTTTTACGCTACCGACGGCACCTGCAAGCATCGCGGCGGCCCGCTCGGCGAGGGCGAACTCGACGGATGCAACGTGGTTTGTCCGTGGCACGGATGGGAATACGACGTGACCACGGGAAAGAATGTCGACGACGAAAATATCAGGCTCGAAAGTTTCGCGGTTCGGCTCGAAGGCGACGACATCCTGATCGAGCTGTAGCTCCACGCCCAGTGCGATACGGTGATGGTTTCAGCCGGCCCGGAAGAATGTGCCGGCGATATAGGTCACCGCGGCGGCCGCGATCCCGATGAACATGGTCTCGATGCCGCTTCGCCACCATGAACGTGCGGTGATCAGGGTCTTTCCGGCCCCGACGCCGAACAGAACCAACGCGGTCGCGACCGCCGAGAGCATAATCGCCGACGGCGGCTTCATGGCGATGTACGAGAACACCGGCACGGCCGCGCCAGCCAGGTAGGAAAGCCCCACCACCAGCCCGGAACGCAGCGGAGGCTCGAACGACTCGTCCGTAAAGCCGAGCTCCTCGCGCATCATCACGTTGGCCCATCGCTCGGGATCGGCCGAGATGTGCTCGACTATCTGCTCTAGCAGGGAGCCGGAAAAGCCCTTCTGGCGATAGATCGCCCGGACCTCGTCGCGCTCACGCTCCGGCCATCGCCGGATCTCGTATCGTTCGCGCTCTACCTCGCTCTGATAGAACTCGATCTGCGAACGGGCGGAGATGAACGCCGCAAGCCCCATCGAGACCGCTCCGCCCAGCATTTCGGCAAGCCCCGCCATCACGACCACACTTGCAGCGGTGAAAGCGCCCGCGACCCCGGAAGTGACGGCGAAGGAAGCGACCAGGCCGTCGTTCAGCCCGAGCATCACGTCGCGCACGCTCCTTCCTGCGCCGATATGCACTTTTTCAGTGTGATGCTCGTATTCGCGGCGGCGCAGGGAAATTCCCATCGCAAACACCTCTCACGTCCGTGCCTGCGCACCGGCCGGCGAGCCGGCGCGGCGCTCGCGCCGATGACCGCGGTCAACGCTTCGGCGCACTTCCAGATATTGTCTTACGAGGCGCTTTCGCGCCGCCCGGTCCGGATCGCGTCCAGCATAGCTGTACAGGAAATGGAGTCTACCCGTTCGGGACACAAAGCGCCCGATACTGCGATCAAGATGCACCAGGTTGAGCATCCGCCGCCGCCATGAGACGATCGGCGCCCGGCGAAAGTCCTCGAGGTCGAGGAAATAGAAACGAAGCCCGGCGCCGTCCTTCTGGACCATCACGTTGGTTTCCTGGAGGTCGCGGGTATAGAGACCTGCGTCGTGCAGGCGCTGAATCTCGCGCGCCAGCGCCTCGGTGACGGTCTTGCGCCTGGCCGGGCCGTGGCGATGCGCGGCGGAGCGGCCCAGCGCGAAATGGCTCAGAATTTCCGCGTCTTCGAGCGCTTCGCTCAGCAGATAGCTGCGGCGCACCGCGCCCATCTCGATAATGTCAATCGCCGCAAGCGGGCGCGGGCAAAAGAATCCGGCCTCGCGCAGCGTCTTCGCCCCGCGAAGCGCCCGCGCCGCGCGCGAGCCTCGCAACCGCTCGGCTAGCCCCGCGGCAAATGACCGCGCCTCGGAAATCTTCAGAAAGGAGTTGGCGCCGGCGACGGAGCGCACGAAGCCGGCGCGGGTTCGCCCTTCCGCCTTGACCTGGAGGAAACACGGCGACCCGATTACGCCGTCGGCCAGTCGCAGAAATTCGGCCCACTCGGAAGATTCCGCATAAAGCAGGCGCTTTCGCATCGCCCGCTTAGACTACCCGATTACGGAGCCGGCCGCATCGCGGGGCCGGACAGGGAAAACCTTCGGTCACGCGCCCGGTACCTGGACAAAAAAGGCGCGGCTCGCCGCAAAAAAACGGAGAGCCGCGCCATGCGTTGCAAAGCCGGAGCGCTATTTGATTGCGATCGGGTTCAGCGGGCTTCCGACCGCGCCCGAAAATCTGAGAGGCGGCGCGACGAACATGCACGTATAACGGCCGTCCTTCGCGCAGTCTTCGGCCAGTTCGTCGAACTGGAATATCTCTCCGATAGTCAGCCCGAGGTCGCGGATGACAATCTGATGGAACGGGAGCTGCTCGTTGGGGATCTCCGAGGGCTGCACCTCGACGGTGATATTGTCGGCGGCGACGCAGGAAAATTCCTTCTCGTAGATCCATTCCGCGGTCTTGAGCGCGAGCCCCGGCGCGCCGTTCCAATATGTGGCGCGCTCGGCGGGCGCCGTGTACCAGTGCGTCACCCATCCGGTGCGCACCAGGAGCGCGTCGCCGCTGTGGAACGTGACGCCCTCGGCCTTCGCGCAGCCCTCGAGATCCTCGATCGTTATCGCGTAACCCTGGTCGAGATATCCTTTCGACTCGGCCTTCTTGTAACGAACCATGTCGAGCAGGACGCCGCGGGTGGTGAGCGTCTTGGCAAGGCTCGAGATCGAGTTGCGCGCCGCTCCGGCGTGCGCAGTGACGGCCTTGAGATCGACACCGTTGTAGAAATACCCGTCGTAGCCGACGTGGGCGAGGCTGTCCCACTGGGTCGAGCCCTGCAGCGGCATGGAAATCACGTCGTCGTTTATGATCGCGTCGCTCGGAAAGCCGAGTTCGCGGCCCTTGAGATTCAGGAGCGACATAAGCCGCACGACGCCCGCCCGTCCGGGAAAGACCGGTCCCCCGTTGTCGATCGGAATCGCGCAGGTGAACGTGACACCCTTGCGGACTTCCGCGGCGGCCCGTTTCACGGCCTCCGCCGCGATGAAGTTGGCGGTGCCAAGCTGATCGTCTTTGCCCCATCGGCCCCAATTCGAGACCGGCTTAAGTCCCCATTTTCCGTCGTCACTCATAGTGCTTCTTCCCTCCTGACTGACAAACCCGATAGCGTCCGGCGGCGTGGATTCCGTGCGCGCTCATTTGTTGGGCTCCACGACGAGTTGGCCGCCGACATGCGTCGGGTGCAATTGACAGAAATAATCGAAGATCCCCGGTTTGCTGGCAACGAACTCCACGGTTTTCAGATCACCGTGCCTGACAATTTCGGTGATTCCGTATGCGGGCAACGAAAAGCCGTGCTCGTTTTTCTCGCCCGGTATTTCATTTTTCAGGGTCAGTTCCACCTTGTCGCCCCGATGAACGACTATCGTGGTTGGAAGCCACATCCTGGTATCGCCGAACTGAACCGAAACCAGTGTGAACTTCCGTACTGTCGCTTGCGCCTGACCAGCGTGAACCGATGGGGCCGCGGCCAGCCATCCAGCAAGCGCGATAAGGACAAGTGTCCGCAGCACGAGTTTCGTCATCGGGTTCTCCTCGCACCGGCGCCCGGGCAGACGTTCAAGCGTTGAACTGCCGGTTCAATTTGCGCCACTCCTCGTCGTCGACGCCGGGACGGTACGGGATGTAGAAGCCGACACGATCGAGCAGGCCGTCGTAGCGCTTCTTCACCTTGCCGGCAATATCGTCCCAGGTGCCTGTGACCGAGTACGCATCGAGCATCTCGTCGGTGATTTCGTTGGCCATCCCGGCCCAATCGCCCTTGGCCGCCTTCTCGTTGAGGCGCGCGGACACGTCGCCCCATCCGTGCATGTCGAGCACGACCTTGTAGGTGCGGGTGGAAGCGTAAAAGGCTATCTGCTGGCGAGCCTGCGCGCGGACTTTTTCCTGTTCCTCGCGATTTCGGCCTACGATTACGAAGGCGGTGGTCGCCACGGTGAAATCCTTGCGGCTTCGTCCGAGCTTCTTAAGTCCTTTCTCGACGTTGGGAAGAACGAATTCGGCAAGGTATTTCGGCGAGTGGAACGGATGCGCCTGCAGACCGTCGCAGAGTTCGCCCGCAAGCCGCAGGATGAGTTCGTTCACGCCGGCAATATGAATCGGGATATTCGGATGGTCGTGCCGGGGCGGCGTAAAGAACGGCGTCATCAGCGAGAAGTTATAGTACTTGCCCTGGTAGGAAAGTTTTGTGCCGCCGCGCGCCCAGCATTCGAAGATCGCGCGAAGCGATTCTATATACTCGCGCAGCCGGGGCACCGGCGCGTCCCATTTGGTGCTGTAGCGCCGCTCGATATGGCCCTTGACCTGCGTGCCGAGGCCCAGGATGAATCGGCCGCCGGAAAGCCCTGCCAAATCCCATGCGGTATACGCGGTCGCCATCGGGCTTCGCGGAAACGCGATCGCCACGGCGGTGCCGATCTTGATTCGCCTGGTGTGTTCGGCCGCCAGCGCAGCTGGCAGAAACGGATCGCCGCCCGCCTCCGCTGTCCATACCGCGTCGAAACCGACTTCCTCGGCGGCCCTGGCAACCTGCGGCACCTCGGCAAGATTTCGCGCAATCAGTCCCGTATCAAGTTTCATCGAAGCTGACTCCCCGGCAAAAATTTTTACCTAGACGTGCGCGAATCGTAACAAACGTCCGCCGAGACTGGAAAGCCCACGATTCGCGGGATTGCGCCCCGCGCCCGGTCGAGCCGCTGGTATCAGCGGAGCAGTTTGCGCGGTGACTCGGCCGGAGGCCCTGGCGGGTTCAGTCCCAGGGCATTTCGCGTACCACTTTGAGCAGGCGCGCCGGATAGTCGCTGAGTATCCCGTCCACGCCGAGCTCGAGAAGCTCGCGCATCTCGGACTCTTCGTTGACGGTCCAGACGTGCATCTCGACGCCGAACCGATGGGCTGCCTCGACAGTCTCGCGGCTGACGAGCCGCCACGACTCGTACTCAGGCGGAATCTGTAGCGCGTCGCCGGGCGGGCTGTAATCGGCGCTGCGCGACGCGATGGCCTGAAGAAATCCGGCGACTTCCTGGTAAGGAAAGTTGGTCGGTATCTCCGGAGCGAGCGCGCGTACTTCGTCGATCGGCGCCTGATGCTCGCTTGCCACCAGCACCATCCGGCGCATCCCGGTCTCCTCCAGCGCGCCGAGCAGCGCCGCAACCACGCTCGGCTCGGTCTGCTTGACCTCGATCACGAATCGAGTCGCCGCAAATGCCGAAAGAACCTCCTGCAGCAGAGGTATCCTGATTCCCCTGCCGCGAAACGGGAACGACTTGCCGTCGGGCGAAAAAACGAAGCCGGCATCAGCCGACACGATATCCACGTAGTCAAGCTCCCGGATAACTCCCGGCCGTCCGCAGGCCCGGTTAAGTTCGCCGTCGTGAGAGACGACAACCTTGCCGTCGCGGCTGGTATGAATGTCGAGTTCGAGGTACTGCGCGCCGGCGTCAACCGCGGCCTGATACGAGACCATCGTGTTCTCCGGACAAGTTCCTGCGGAACCGCGATGGCCTATCGCGCGGGGAAGCGCGAGGCTGAAGAAATCGGTATCGAGAGTCGGACGCATCGCTGACACCCCCATCGCCGCGTCTCCTCGCGAGGGCCTGTCAATCTTTTCACGGATGAAATGAGGACGCGACCGCGGACGCGCCCCGGCGATTACATCGCGCGGCCGTTGCCGATGTGATTCTCGACGGTGTGGATTACGGGCACGCGATGGCGACGGTAGTGATGAATGCGGTGAATCCTGCGGTAGCGACGCCATCGGCGACGTTCTCGAAGGCTCACTCTGCAGCTCCGCGAGCGCGACTTTACAGACGCTCTCACGACCTCGTGCTCCGGTTTATTGGAACCATCGGCGAGGTTGGGCAGCTTGCCCAGCGCAATCTCGTAACGGTGCTTGATCCGATCGAACGACGCCATCATCCGGGGCGACACTTCATGGCCGACGCCGAGCGCCTGGGTGAGCGGGTTGACGTAATGCCCCCGTTTCTCCATCCCGAAGTGCAGATGAGGCCCGGTCGAAAGTCCGGTCGAGCCTACATAGCCTATCACCTCGCCCATGCTGACGTATCGTCCCACGCGGGCGTCCGGGTTCAGGCGTGACAAATGACCGTAGATGCTGACCAGGTCGCCGCGATGCTCGATGCGAACGCAATTGCCAAGCTCTCCGCACCATCCCGCGGTAATAATCCTACCGTCGGCGATCGATTTTACCGGAGTCCCTTTGCTTGCCGCGAAATCCACCCCAACGTGCGGGCGGTAGCAATGCAGGATCGGATGCCATCGATGGTAGGAGAAGCCCGACGAGATGTATCGGAAATGCAGCGGGTAGCGCAAAAACTGCGGCCCGAGCGCCTGGCCCCGGCGGTCGTAGAGATGAACGGCTCCGTTGCGGCCGTCGAGCGCAAAGGCCATCGCGTTGCGACTACCGGATTCGATTTCGGCGGCCTCGATATGGCCCGGGATATGATGAATCCCGTCGTCGCTGATTTTCTCGGTGTAAATTATCTTGACCGCCGAGCCGCGCGGCAACCGGTTAAGGTTGTCGCGGTCCGAGAACGCGCGCTCCAGAGTCCCCACGATTGGCGCGGGCACGTCATGGTGCGACGCCGCCCGGCGAAAGTTTCCCAGAACTTCGAAGGCGGTTTTAACCGTATGAGTGAGGTAGTCGATTGGCTCCCGATGGGTGCGGAGGACGCCGGCTCCCAGCGTACGTTCGAGGATCTCGACGTGGTCATCGAGATCGTATTTGATGCCCCGCAGGTCGCCGTTCTGTGGATCCTTATATATCGAGAACCAATGATCCTTGCGCAGCAGAGAGGTTCCGGACATCTGGCGAAAGCGTTTCGCCCAATCGCGCGCCTGGTGGAAGCTGAGCCCCGCGGTTATCAGGTAGCGCTCGACGGTCATTGTGCGATTGAGCCGAGCGCGGATAATCACCGAGGGTGGCGCCGGCCTCGCGGTCTCAGGAAGTTCCGCGTACGGGTCTTCGAGCGGAGTTCCGGCGTATAGATCGCGTATCGCCCGGTCGGGAGCCTGAGGCTGCCCGAAATAGAGGTGCACTGCTGTGACTGTTGCCGCGATTGCAACAATAATTGCTGCAAATGCCCGCGACCATAGTCCGTTTCGTCGAACAGACATCAGCGCCGCACCTTAGGTGATTGTGCAAGTAAAATCAAGGTTTTGGACTTCTTAGACTCACGCCGCCGAACCGACTTCCCGACGCTGTGGTGTGCCTAGTAGCATTGCGCGTACCAAGAGCGATGGCAATTGCAGCAATAGATCTGGGAACGCGTCGAATAGGTGTCGCAGTCAGCGACCCGGAGGGCCGAGTCGTGCATCCTCTGGCGGTCGTGAAACGTCGTTCTCTTTTTGCTGATATCGAAGCCGTCCAGCGGCTGCTTGCCGGTCGCGAGATTGAGCGCGTGATCGTCGGGCTGCCGCTCAACATGGACGGCACTGAGGGCAGAATGGCCGCTCTGGCGCGGAATTTCGCAAAGCGTTTTGCAGAGGAGGCCGGTATTATCGTCGAATTTCAGGATGAGCGCCTCTCGAGTTTCGAGGCCCGCGAGCGGATTGCAGAGCTGGGCGTCGGCCGCGGTGCTCGAAAGAAACGGCCGATTGATGCGTTGGCTGCCGCAGTGATCCTTGAAACGTGGTTCGAGAAAAACAAGCGCCCGTCACACCGGGGCTGAAAACGCTTCGCCTGGCGGATATGCTCGAAGCTGGGGCAGGCTCGATGGTGACGAATTTGCCGGCAACCGATGATTGCGCGGGTATGCTCCCTGGGGACGATTGGCCGGAAAGCGGAAATTGTTGACCGCGCTGCTCGTGAGCGGCGTGCTATGCGCGGGAGTGGGGTTCGGCTTCTACTATTTCTGGTTTGCCGCACCCCCGGTTTTTCCCAATCCCCGGCTGGTCACGGTTAAAAAGGGCGAGGCCTTTCGCGCGGTGGCCGACGATCTCGCCCGGGCCGGGGTGATTCGAAGCTCTGCCGTCCTGATGCTTTACGCGGAGTTGTCGGACACCGCGCGGCGAGTCCTGCCGGGAGAGTACGCTTTCAAGGGCGGCGAGCGGATTCCCGCCGTGTTGGGTCACTTGGTGCGCGGCGATTTCCTGGTGGTCACGGTCATCATACCCGAGGGCCTGGCCGTCCATCAGATTGCCGAGCGTCTTGGTGAGGCGGGTCTTGTCTGTCCTTCCGTCTTCGAATCTGAAGCCCGTAATGGGGCGCTGGTCGATGCGCTTGGGCTGGCCCCGCTCGGCGCGGAAGGCTATCTCTTCCCGGCAACGTATCGCTTTCCTCCCAATGCCTCGGTCAGGGATATATTGGGCGCGATGCTGGAGCGTTTTTACGAGGTGCTCACGCCCCAGGTAGAGGAGCGGATGTTCGAGCTCGGGCTGACGCCGAGAAAGCTGGTAACGATGGCCTCGATGATCGAAAAGGAAGCCAAGGCGCCCGGCGAGCGCAAGCTCATCGCGAGCGTGTTCTACAATCGGCTTCGGTTGGATATGCCGCTTCAATCCGACCCGACGGCTGAGTATAGTCTCGAAGGAGAAAAACAGCCTGCGGCCCTGGCGGTGCGAACTCCATCGATTTTCAACACCTACGACTTCACCGGGCTTCCGCCCGGACCGATCGCGAATCCGGGACTCAGCTCCATAGAGGCGGCACTTTATCCCGCCCACACCGATTATTTGTATTTTGTCGCGCGCAATGACGGCACCCATATCTTCTCGCGCACCTATGAGGAACACTTGCGAGCGATCGCCAAGCTCAAGCGCGAGGCCCGCATCGCAGCGCCACGGCCAGGCGTTGGAACCGCTTCCGGACGCCGCTAGGTTATAGGCTCGTGCCCGTCAACCCGGTCCAGATCATCTCCGCCGCCCGCTCAAGGCTTGCCCGCCTCGCCGCGTTCGGAACCGTCGCCTATTTTCTGGCTCCGGCGGCGACCGCGATACTGCTGGCAATTTTCCTCCCTGCGATTGGGTCGGCGAGTTGGGAGCGATTCGGCTATCTGCTCGACCCCGCCGTGGCCGAAGCGACTCGGCTGGCGCTCGCCGGCGCGGGCGTCGCGACGATGCTTGGCGCGGCTGCGGCCGGATGGCGAAGCTATCGCAAGGCGAATGATTTCATCGCCGCCGCCGAGCGGCTAGACGAACGCCTCGGCGCCCACGAGCAGATAGTAACCCTCGCAACCCTTGCCGGGCCTGAAACTCCCGAGCCGCTGAAGGAGCATAGAAGCCCGCTCTTTCCGCTGCTGTGGCGCAACGTGATGAGCGCGCTCTCGGGGGTAAATCCGCGCGACGAATTCCGGCTCGACGTGCGCAAGCCTCTAAAGCGCTCCTCGTTTTATGCCGCGGCCGTCGCAGTCGCGCTCGGGCTTGCGATGCTCGCGCTGGTCGAGCCGCCCACGCCGCTTCAGAAGGCCGCGATGCGGCTGAACCAGATCGCCGGCGAAATCGAGCATAACGCGACCAGCCCCGACGACCTGGCCCTGGCCAAGGTGGTTCGCAAAGCCGCCCAGGACCTTACCAACCCAAATCTTCCACCCAAGGAAAAGCTCAAGCGTCTGGAAACCGCGATGCGCGAAGTCCAGAAAAAGCAGGAGCAGAAGAAGACTGGGGGAAAATCAGGCGGATCGAAGGGCGCGGGCGGCGGCGGCGCAACCTCGACCAACGCCGCGGGTAATCGTAAGGGCGAGGGACAAGGCGAAGGTACAGGCCAGGGCAAGGCTAAAGGCAAGGGGCCCGGCAAGGGCGGAGAAGCTTCCGGTAACGGCGGCAAGGAAAAAGGCGGACAGAAGCAAAGCATAAAGCTCCAGAACGAGATCTCGAAGGCCGAGGCGCTGGTGCAGACGCAGGAAGAGTCGCAGAACAAATCCGGCACCAAGCCTTCGCCCGAGAAAAAAACCGGCAATGCTCCCAGCCCGGGGAACAATCCCAATATGCAGGGCGGACAAAAGAAGAACGGCAAAGGCGAAATTCCCAAACCTGCCGAGCAGGGCGAAAGGAAATCGCCCAGTTCCTCCGCCCGCGGCCGGAGCGCAAAGAAGAGCAGCACTAGCGTCGGCGATACCCACCTTGGAGAATTTCCCGCTCCGGTCAAATATCAGCGCTTCTACAAGCCGGGCGAAAAGGGCGCCGCGCTGGACATCAAGGACGCACGTTACGTAACGTTTCGAATTCCTTCCGCGACCCCTTCGGGTGGCGAAGGAAAAACTGTAATCGACACCGGACGGCCAAGAGCCACCACGCCTTACACGAACGCACCGCTGGCCCCAACGCGGGAAAACCTCCCGCCCGAGGAACAGCAGCTTGTGCCGCCGCGATATCGTGATTTGATCCGGTAAGGAAGGAGAAGGGATGGGAGCGGCTCCTCAGCAATCCCCCGACCAGCGCGTGGCTGAGTTCCAGCGCGTCTTCGCACGCGCCATGAACGAAGTCGAGCGCGTAATCGTAGGCCACAAGGAAGTTGTCCAGAAAGTCCTGACCGCGCTCTTCTGCGGCGGGCACGTTCTTATCGAAGGCGTGCCGGGCCTCGGAAAGACCCTGATGGTGAAGACTGCGAGCGAGGTCCTTGGCCTGAGCTTCAAGCGCATTCAGTTCACGCCCGACCTGATGCCCGCCGATATCGTCGGCACGCAGGTGCTCACCGAGGTCAACGGCCGGCGCGAGTTCGTTTTCAAGCCCGGCCCGATCTTCGCCCACGTCGTGCTCGGCGACGAGATCAACCGCGCCACCCCCAAGACCCAATCCGCGGTGCTGGAAGCGATGGAAGAGCGGCAGGTCACCGTCTTCGGACAGACCTACCGGCTCGATCCGCCCTATATCGTGCTCGCCACGCAGAATCCGATCGAGCTCGAAGGCACCTATCCGCTGCCAGAGGCGCAGATGGATCGCTTCCTGTTCAAGGTCATCATGGGCCCGCCGAAGCCCGATGAGCTCCGGGAAATCCTGAAGCGCACTACGGGGTCGACCAGTTACAAGGTGCAGTCGGTCTTCGAGCCCGGCTCCGCGCCCAAGAAGATCGAGGAGTTGAAGTCGCTGGTGCGCGAGGTGATGGTCTCCGAACCTGTCGAACGCTACATCATCTCGATAATCACTGCGTGCACGCCCAATACGCAGGCCGCCAGCCCGGAGATTTCCCAGTACCTGCGCTTCGGGCCGAGCCCGCGCGGCGCCCAGGCGCTTATCATGGCCGGCAAGGTCAGTGCGCTTCTGGACGGGCGGGTGAGCGTCAGCTACGAGGACGTCGACGACGCGATTTTTCCCGCCTTGCGCCATCGCCTGCTCAGAAACTTTCAGGCCGAAGCCGAAAACATCTCGGCCGAGAACCTGCTCGAACAGGTGCGCAAGCGCCTCAAGCGGCCCTCCGCTTAACCGATGGCCGGATTACCCGACGAGTTCACGCCCGCGCTCTTGGCGCGCCTGGAGGATCTCCGGATCAGGACGCGCCGGCAGTTTCCCGGCATGGGCAAGGGATCGCATCTCTCGCCCAAGCGCGGTTCCTCGCTCGAATTCAGCGACTACCGGCATTACTCGCTCGGCGACGACTTCCGCTACATCGATTGGGGTCTCTACGGTCGCACCGACAAGCTCTACATCAAGCTGTTCAAGGAGGAAGAAGATCTCCTTACATATATTTTCCTCGACGCGAGCGCCTCGATGGCCTATCCGGCCGGCGACCGCAAGTTCGAGAGCGCCATCCTGATTGCGCTTGCGCTCGGGTACGTTGCGCTGGCCTCGGGCGACCGCGTGATGGTTCGTGTGCTGGGCGGCAACGGAGCGCAGCCGGCGCCGGCTTTTCTCTACGGACGCAATCGGGCGATCGAACTTGCCGAGCGGCTGCGGACGGTCAAGCCCGGCGGCCAGATCGATCTTGCCTCGGCGCTCGCCCGCGAACTGGTCGCGATTCGGCGCGCGGGCAAATGTTTCGTGATTTCGGATTTCCTGATGATGCCGAACGTGGTCACGCACGGGCTTGGCCTCTTTACGGCGGTGGCCATGGACCTGACCGCGGTGCAAGTGCTCGGCGGGCGCGAATTGTCGGGCCAGGGGCTTTCCGGAGATGTCGAGGTGGTGGACGCGGAAACCGGCGAGCAGGTGCGGGTCTCGATGGGCGCGCGCGAGCGTGAGCAGTACCGGCAGACCCTGCTCAGGCTTTCGCGCGAGATAAAAGCGTTCTGCCTGAAACGCGGAATGCATTACGCGTTGTACACGACCGACCGCAGCTTCCAGGATTTCTTCCTGCGCGCGGTCGCTGATCTTGGGCTCGCTCACTAGAACGCAGAGATGGGACTGCTGAATCCGGGCGCTCTCGTTTTCCTTGCCCTGGTGCCGGCACTGGTGCTGGCCTACCTTGCGCGCGAGCGTTCATCGCGCGTCACGGTTTCGAGCGTGCTTGCCTTCCGCGCGCTGCACGCCCTTCGCCACGAGCGATTCGGAGGCCGTCCGCGCTTCGATTGGAAATTCTTCCTCGAACTGCTGGTCCTCACCCTCGCGGTGCTCGCGATGGCCGGGCCGTACGTTGTCCGCCACGAGAATCCGATCGCGGTGGTGCTCGACAACTCCGCCCAGATGAAGGCTCAAATGGCCTCGGGTGGGGCACGCTTCGATAAGGCGAAGA
Organism: Deltaproteobacteria bacterium; assembly: GCA_021827465.1. The sequence goes on from JAKAVX010000009.1 coordinate 14,663, forward strand.
AGGAGCTGGACGCGATGCTCGGGGCGATGCCGCGCGATTCCGCCGTGACCGTATATCTCACCTCGCCCGAGCCTCATCGCGTCAATGCAGCGCCGCTCGGCCTCGCCAAGGCCCGCTCTGCCGTGCGCGACGCCGTCGCTACCGACGCCCCCGCCGACAACGGCGCGATCGTCAATCTGCTTACCGACCTTTCCTCTGATTCGCACTACGCGAAAGTGATATTTGCCGGCGCACGAGCGCTCGCGCCGCCCGTCCCGCCCGGTATCACCGCGATTACGGTTGGCTACCCGATCCAGAACTTCGCGATCGGCTCCTTCACGCTCAGGCGCGAGTCGTTCGGCTCGCAGGCGCTTCATGCCCGCGTTACGGTCGCGAATTTCAGCACCGCGCCCCAAACCCTCAAGGTCACGATAACCGCCGACGGCAAACCGCTCGGCAGCGCCGAATCGAATCTCCAGCCCGGCGAGACCGGCGTGCTCGAGTTCCCCTCGCTTGCGCCCGCCGCCGTCTATCGCGCCGAGCTCACGCCCTCCGACGGTTTCCCTCTCGACAACGTCGCCTGGGCGACTTCCGGCTCGGTCAAATCGGTCTCGATTCTGTTCGTCAGCCCCACGCCCGACGACGCGAAGGGCCTCGCCTCGATTCCCGGCGTATCCGCCACCACGGTCGCGCCCGACGCCTTCTCGCCTCGCGAGCTTGCGAGCGCCGATCTCGCGATTTTCGAGTACGCGGTGCCCAAGGAGATGCCGTCGGTCAACTCGATGCTCGTGATGCCGCCGCCGGGCGATCCGGGCTTCGATTTT
>JAKAVX010000702.1 GCA_021827465.1 Deltaproteobacteria bacterium
CGAATGGTACGTGCTGAAGGAAGCGCAATGCCAGCTTCTGCCCTACTCGCGCCCGCACCCGGAATTCGCCGTCGCGAGCACGTTCACGCCCTCGGGCGGCAAACTCGCCGGGCGCTACGGGCTTGGGATGCTGTGCGTCGCGGCCTCGCAGCAGGGGGGATACGACGTGCTCGGCACCAACTGGCAGGTCGCATGCGAAGTCGCGCGGGAGAACGGGCGCGAGATGGATCGCTCGGTGCTGCGGCTGGTCGCCCCGATGCATCTTGCGGAGAGCCGCGAGCAGGCGATGCGCGACGTCAAGTTCGGACTGACCAAGTGGGTCGACTACTTCAGGCGTATCAATCCGACTGCGAGCGGCGACGACTTGGGCGCCAGCGATCCTGCCGAGGCGATGGTCGAATCGGGACGCGCGGTTATCGGTACGCCCGACGACGCGATCGCGATGATCGAAAAGCTGGAGAATCAGTCGGGCGGCTTCGGATGTATCCTGATGCTCGCGCACAACTGGGCGAACTTCGACGCGACGAAAAAATCCCACGAGATGTTCGCCCGTTACGTGTTGCCGCGTTTCAACGGCTCGAACGTCGGCCGCGCCGCGTCGCTCCAGTGGTACACCGATCACAACCAGGAATTGATCGGCAAGGCGATACAGGCCGCGACCGAAACCGTGCAAAAGCACTTCGCTGAGCAGGCCGCCAGGCAGCGCCACTGATAGGAATCGAGGAGGTTTTTCGATGCCAACTCCGAACTGGCCGAAAGGCCGCGCCGTCGCACTCGCTCCGCACGGAAACCAGCCGTCGATCAATCTCGTCGTACACGAACTCGGCGAAGGACCGGCGGTGGTTTTCTGCCACGGCTTTCCCGAACTCGCCTATTCCTGGCGTCATCAGCTTCCGGCAGTGGCCGAAGCGGGATTTCGCGCAATCGCGCCGGACCAGCGGGGCTACGCGGAATCGAGCGCGCCCGAATCCGTCACCGATTACGGCATCACCGAACTGACCGGCGATCTCGTCGGCCTGCTCGACGCGCTGGGTATCGAGCACGCCGTCTTCGTCGGCCACGACTGGGGCGGATTCGTCGCGTGGGCGATGCCCGTCCTCTATCCGGGGCGCACGGCGGGCGTTATCGGCGTATGCACGCCGTACATGGCGATTCCGCCGACCTCGATGATGCGCGCGATGGTCGATGGAGAGGACGAGCGCCATTACATCCTGTGGTTCCAGAAGCCCGGCGTCGCCGAGAGCGTGATGGACTCGAAGGCGAGTCTGATTTTCGATCGCCTGATGAGAGCGCCGCTCGCGCCCGCCAAGATGGCGAAGCGATTGACCTCAAGCGGCAAGTTCGAGATGAACCCGTTCCGCCGAATCGAGGAGTTTGGCGGCGAGAGCCCCTCAATCGTAAGCCCCGAGGAACTCGACGTGTACGTGTCCACGTACGAGAAGAGCGGTTTTCGCGGCGGTATCAACTGGTACCGCAATATCGATCGCAACATCCGCGAGCATCCCGAGATCGGCACGAAGCCGCTCGCCCTGCCCTGCCTGATGATCACCGCCGAATGGGACATTGCGCTTCCGCCGCGTCTGGCCGAAGGGATGAAGGACCGGTGTTCCGATCTCGAGACGTGCAATATCGAGCGCGCGGGGCATTGGGTGCAGCAGGAATTTCCCGAGCAGGTGAACAAGGCGATCGTCGGATGGCTCAACCGACGGTTCAGGAAATGAGCGCCCGCATCTTGACTCAGTGCTATACAGTTGTATAGTCAGAAGCATGCGGATCACTCGAGTTGAGGCTGTTCCCCTGACTTCGCCATACGGCATGCCGGGCGCCCAGACCGGCCAGCGTAGCGCTGTCTTCGTCGAAGTGGAGGTCGCGGACGGGACCGTGGGCGTCGGCGAGACCTATCTCGGCGTGTACATGCCGGAATTGGCGATCGAGGCGGTTAGGTTCTTCGAACCGTTCCTGATCGGCCGCGACAGCACCAACATTGCGAAATGCTGGAGCGACTGCCAGTGGATTTCGAGTTACGTGGGCAGAGCCGGCCCGACCGTAATGGCCCTGTCGGCGATCGAGTGCGCGCTGTGGGATATCATGGGCAAGCGGCTCGGGGTCCCGGTGCATACCCTGCTCGGCGGCGCCGTCCATGATCGTCTGCCGCTATACGCAAGCGGCGGGGTGCCGACCTTCACGCTCGAACAGCTCGTGAGCCACACGGAAGAAGTCGTGCGCGACGGCTACCTGGGCTTCAAGATGCGGGCGAATCCCATTGCGTACCAACCGGCCGTCGAGGCCGAGCGGGTTGCCGCGGTGCGAGAAGTACTCGGCCCCAATCGCCTGCTCGCGGTCGACGCCGTGCAAAACTTCAACCCCCAGCCCTGGAGCGTGAAGCAGACCCTCGACCTGCTCGAACGGCTGGCGCCTTACGACCTCGCCTGGGCCGAGGAGTTCCTGCCCCCTTTCGATCCTGCGCCCTACGCGGAGTTGCGAGCTCGCACTAACGTCCACGTCTCCGGAGGCGAGGGGATTACCACGGCGGCCGCGTTCGCTCAATGGCTCCGCGCCGACGCTTTCGACATCGCGCAGCCGGATCCGACGATCGTCGGGGGAATCGGCGAGGCCCGCCGAGTATGCGAGCTGGCTGCCGCGCAGCACGTGCGCGTCGCCATGCACGTGTGGGGCAGCGGCCCCACCATGATAGATCGGA
>JAKAVX010000703.1 GCA_021827465.1 Deltaproteobacteria bacterium
GAGAGCTCGAACTCGCCGCGGTGAGACCCGCGTCGGCGCCCTGCGAGCGTCTTAGCCCGAACTCGACCAGCCGCCGTCCGCCGCCTATCGCGAAACATCTTGCCGCCTTGGTTGCGAGAACCGAGGCGATCCCAAGCTGGTTGAGCACGATCGGCTCAATTATCTGCGCCTCTATCAGCGGCGCCCGCACCTCCATCACGACTTCGCCCGCGAAGAACAGGCTCCCCTCACGCATCGCGCGAACCGTTCCCGTGAAGCGAAGCTTGCGCAGGTAGTCCAGGAAGTCGGGCTTGAAGATCCCGAGCGACTCCAGATGCGCGATCGCTGACTCCTCGAAATGAAAATCCTCGAGCACTTCGAGCACGCGCTCGACGCCCGCCATCACCATGAAGCCGCGGTTGGGTGGAAGCCTTCTGACGCCGACGCCGAACGACGCCGGCGCGTTCATGGCGTGCTCAAAGAACGCCGCGCTTACCGTGAATTCGTACAGATCGTTGAGAAGCGGCACCTCGGCCGGGTCAAGACGCAGATCTATCGGCATCGCGCCCCCGCCATCGGAAGAATCGGCCCGCCGCCGCGCGCCCTCATCGCGGAGGCTCCGGCGGCGAGGGCGGTTTCGGCGGAGGCGGCGTGGGCGGCTGCTCGTGAACGATACGGGTCTCGCCCGCCGCGCGCTCGCGCAGCGCCTCGGCCATCTTTCCAAGCCGCTGATCGACGAGGTAACTTATCGTGCCCTGCTCTTCGAGCGAGCCCGCTCGCACACCGGTCAGAATCTCGATTCCGTGATCGATCCGATCGACCGGGTAGATGTGAAACGTGCCCTTCTCGATCGCTTCGGTCGTCTCTGGATCGAGCATCAGGTTGGGCAGATTACTGCGCGGCATGAGCACGCCCTGCGTGCCGGTCAGGCCAACGGCCTTGCACACGCGATAAAAGCCCTCGACTTTTTCGTTGACGCCGCCAATCGCCTGCACGTCGCCGTACTGGTCGACCGATCCGGTCACCGCGAGATCCTGGCGTATCGGAACGCCGCTCAGCGCCGAGAGCAGCGCGTAGAGTTCCGTCGAGCTTGCGCTGTCGCCGTCGATACCCGAGTAGGACTGCTCGAAGCAGATGCTCGCCGTCATCGCGATCGGATGCTGCTGGCCGAAGCGCGAACGCAGAAAGCCGCTCAGAATCGCGACGCCCTTGTCATGGGTCGAGCCGGAGAGCCGCGCCTCGCGCTCGATATTGATAAGCCCTGCTTGTCCGAGCGCCACCGTCGCGGTGACGCGTGAGGGACGTCCGAAGCTGTAGCCGCCCACGTCGAGCACCGCGAGCCCGTTTATCTGGCCGGCCGCCTTGCCGGTCAGATGAACGACGAGGGTGCCGTTGGCGATGAGTCTTCGGATTTCCTCCTCGATGAAATTGAGCCGCAGCATCCGCTCGTTGAGCGCGCGCTCGATGTGTTGCGCGCCAACTCCTTTCGCGCCTGAACTTTGCGCGTAGTAGGCGGCCTCTCGCGCGAGATCGTCGATCGGCTCCATCACCGCGACCATGCGCGCGCGATCTCCCGCCATCCTCATCCCGAAACGCACGACGCGGCCAAGCGCCTCGCCGTCGAACTCGGGCAATCCCTCGCGCTTGACGAGCGCGCCGACCCGCGCGGCGTAATGCGCCGCGGCGCTCTTGTCGGCGTCGATGACAGGACGAATCTCGGCCTTCACCTTGAACAGCTCGGCAAAGTCGGCGTCCCAGAAATAGAGCAGGTTGTACAGGTACGCTCCGCCCAGGACGATCACCTTGGTGCGGACTTCGATCGATTCGGGACGAAGGCCGCTCATCGAAAAGAAGGGAAACGGCTCGAACGTTTCGACCGTCATGCGGCCGGATTTGAGGCTGCGCTTGAGCGTCTTCCAGACGTTGGGCTCGATTACCGCGTCCTCGAGGTCGAGGACGAGGAAGCCGCGATGGGCCTTCAGGAACGAGCCGCCGACGATGCGCATGAAGTTGGTGCCGGCGCGGCCGAGCGGGTCGATCCAGCGCTCGATGGTGCCGAAAAGATTTCGGTACGAGGGCGCGTCCTCGAGCACGACCGGAGCGCCGCTCAGTCCCGAGTTATCGACCATCACGTTGACCTGGTACTCGATCCATCGCGGTCCGTCGCCGGGCCTGCGGTCGCGCGGCGCCGGGCCTTCTGCGCCCCGGGTTTCCGGCGCTTCGCGGAAGCGATCGAGATGGTTCAGCATGTTGGCGGCGATCTCGTCGAGGTAGGAATGCACCGCGGAATTGTCGAAATGATGCTTCATCTCCTCGATCGCGGGATTTATCAGCCGCGCCGCGAAGGCCCTCTCGATAGCGCGAATATCGTCGACCAGCTCGCGCATCAGCTCCTGCTGTTTCAGGAGCAGGCTTCCGAGCTCATCCTGGAGCTCCTCCTGCGCCTTGGCGAGTTTTGCGCGCTCCTCTTCGGACTTCTGCGACATCACGCGCGCGAGTTCGTCGGGCGATTCCGGCATCCGGCCCTCGATGAGCGGGATGAAGATTATCTGGCCGGTTGGCGCGCTCTGAATCGCGAAACCGCGGGCGTGGGCGCGCTCCTCGAGGCCGCCGAACAGTTCCTGTGCGCGCTTGTTGTACTTGTCGCGAAGAGTGGTGCGTTCCTGGTCGAAGTCCTCGCGCCGGAAGGCCTTGGGGAGCTGTTCGATAATGAACCGAAT
>JAKAVX010000704.1 GCA_021827465.1 Deltaproteobacteria bacterium
ATCGAAGGCTTCCGTCCCGGCGTGACCGAACGCCTTGGTCTCGGCCCCGACGACTGCCTGCGGCGCAATCCGCGGCTGATCTACGGACGGATGACTGGATGGGGCCAGGAGGGTCCGCTCGCGCACGCCGCCGGCCACGATATCAACTACATCGCGCTGTCCGGCGCGCTGCACAGTATCGGACGCAAGGGCGACGCGCCGGTTCCGCCGCTCAACCTCGTTGGCGATTTCGGCGGCGGCGCGCTCTACCTCGCGCTCGGCATAGTCGCAGGACTCCTCGAAGCGCAGAAGTCCGGCAAGGGGCAGGTGGTGGACGCGGCGATGGTCGACGGCGCGGCGTCGCTGATGACGGCGATCTATGGGCTGCGCGCCTCGGGCGTATGGAGCAATCAGCGCGGCGAAAACATCCTCGACACCGGCGCGCATTACTACGAGGTTTACGAAACCAAAGACGGAAAGCACGTCGCGATCGGATCGATCGAGGCGAAGTTCTACGAGGAGTTGCTGCGGTTGTCGGGTCTCAAGGGACAGGAACTCCCGCGCCAGAACGATCGCGCCGCCTGGCCGAAGATGAAGGAGCGCCTGCGCGCGCTGTTCCTGAGCAAAACTCGCGACGAGTGGTGCTCGATCATGGAGGGCAGCGACATCTGCTTCGCGCCGGTGCTGAGCATGGACGAAGCTCCTCATCATCCGCACAATCGCCATCGCGGCACCTTCGTCGAGAACGCCGGCGTCGTGCAACCGGGCCCGGCGCCGCGCTTCAGCCGCACGCCGAGCAAAATTCAGCGCCCGCCCGCGCGTCCCGGAGAGCATACCGAAGAAGCGCTCGGCGATTGGGGTTTCAGCGCCTCGGACCTCGATCGGCTCCGCACCTGCGGCGCGATCGCGCAAGCGAAAGCTTCGTAGGCCGCGATCGGACGGCGCCGCGGCGTGGCCGTTGACGGGCGCAAACGCGCCGCTCATCCTCGCGATCGGCTCAATTGCACGCGCGCGATGGAGTTTTGCGCGCGATGCTGATTCAGTAATCGTAGGCGCGGCGGCGCATGCGTGCGCCGCCGCGCATCGACTTGAAGCGATCCGCGATCGCATCGCGAGGTTTACCGCGTGAATCAAATGGAACGGTTCGACCGGATCTTCTGGCGCCGGTTGTGGATGCTGGCGAAGCCCTACTGGGTTTCCGATCAGAAGCGCAAGGCGCGCAGCCTGCTCGCCGTCGTGATCGTGATGATCGTGCTGCTGGTCGGCTTCTCCGCCGTGTTCAGTTACATCAACCGCGACGTGGTCAACGCGCTGCAGAAATACGACGCGAAGCGCTTTCACCATCTCCTGATGCTGTTCTTCATCTGGATCGGCTTCGTGATCGTCGTTTATCCGTTCGTCCCCTTTCTGATCGGCAGACTCAAGATTCTGTGGCGCGAATGGATGACCGAATGGTTCGTGCGCGAGGGTTTCGCCTGTCACGCCTTCTACCAGATGAACCTCGACGGCCGCGTCGACAATCCCGACCAGCGCATCCAGCAGGACCTCGACTCGTTCACCGGCTCGACGCTCAGCTACTTGAACGTGACGATCGGATCGGTCGTGATGGCGGCGGCGTTCTTTGGAATCCTGTGGACGATATCGCACTGGCTCGCGCTCGCGTTGATCGCATACTCGGTCATCGGCACCTACCTTGCCATCATGGTCGGCCGCCGCCTCGTGGTGATCAACTTCAACCAGGAGCGCTACGAAGCGGACTTCCGTTTCGGATTGGTGCACGTGCGCGACAACGCGGAGTCGATCGCGATGTACGGCGGCGAAGCGCAGGAGCATCGCGAACTCTCGCGCCGTTTCCAATGGGTGGTGTCGAACTTCAAGACTCTCCTTCAGTGGCAGCTCTACCTGGGTTTCGTGCAGACCGCCTATGACAACTCGGTCGATCTGGTGCCGTGGATCGTCCTGGCGGGTGCGTACTTCTCGCATCAGATACAGATGGGACAAATCTTTCAGGCCGCGACCGCGTTCGGCGCGGTCAAGGGAACCCTCGCGCTCGTGATCCGCGACTTCCAGGGACTCACCAGCTACGCGACCGTCGTGCACCGCCTCGCAACCTATGTCGAAGAGTGCGCGGTCGCGCGCCAGGCCGAAGCGAGCGCCGGAATCGAGATCGCCGAAGCGCCGCGCATCGCGCTCGAAAACCTCTCGCTCGATACTCCCGACGGAACGTCGCATCTGGTCGAAAGGCTCTCGTTCGATGTCGAAGACGGCGAGAGGTTGCTGATTACCGGCGCAAGCGGCGTCGGCAAGACTTCGCTGACCCGCGCGATCGCCGGCATCTGGCGCAACGGCTCGGGCCGTGTCGTCCGTCCTCCGCTTGAGGACATCATGTTCCTGCCGCAGCGGCCCTACATGATTTTGGGCTCGCTGCGCGCGCAGCTTTCCTATCCCCGCGTTACCGACGCCGCCGATGACGCGCTCCACCGCGTTCTCGGTGAGGTCAACCTTGCCGATCTGCCTGCGCGCGTCGGCGGACTCGACGCCGAGCGCAACTGGGCCGAGGTTCTCTCGCAGGGCGAACAGCAGCGGCTCGCATTCGCCCGTCTGCTGCTCAATCTGCCGCGCTTCGCGTTCCTCGATGAAGCGACCAGTGCGCTCGATCCCGCCAACGAGGCGGCGCTCTACCGGCGCCTGTCCGATCTCCCGATCGTCCTGATAAGCG
>JAKAVX010000705.1 GCA_021827465.1 Deltaproteobacteria bacterium
CCATGTTCGCGACCCGCAATTTTACGCCGTGCCGGCGGCCAGCCGCGCGAAGAACGGCAACCTGCGCATCATGGGGTTTCCACCGATCGGAATCATGTCGCTCTCCGCGGTGCTCAAGCGTGCCGGCCATGAATGCGTAATGTTCGACCAGGCCAACACCGAGACTCCAAACCATGTCATCATCGAGCAGATTCGCACGCGGCGGCCCCAACTGGTCGGGCTGAGTTTTCTGAGCGCGACCAGTTATCCCTACGCCAGGATTCTCCTTCGCCAGATCCGCGCCGTCGATTCCAAGGTCAAAGTCGCCATCGGCGGCGTCTTCGCGACGCTGAACGCGCCTCTGGTGAAATTGCTATGCAGCGAAGTGGATTTTGTCTGCCGCGGTGACGGTGAGCAGTTGATTCTCGACCTGCTTGAGCAACTCGACAATCCCGCAGCTGTCGCCGGGCTCACCTGGGCACGAGACGGCCAAGTTGTAAACAATCCAGACCGCGCTATCGAGCGCGACCTCGACCAGTGGCCTTTCCCGGACCGCGAAAGCCTCGCGCTGGACTTCATCGAGTCGATGCCGCTGGATGTGCCCGCGGTTCTGTCAATGGACCGTTTCACCACGATGCAGGCGTCGCGCGGATGCCCGCAGCAGTGTGTTTTCTGCGACATTCCGAGCTTCAACCACGGCAAATGGCGCTCCCGCAGCCACCAGCACGTGCTCGCGGAATTCAATCATCTGAAGGAAAATGGCTACGGTGCCGTGTACTTTGTCGACGATCATTTCCTGCTGCAACCCAAGCGGATCGAAGCCATCTGCAAGGGTCTAATCGACGCCGGTCCGACCATCCACTGGGGATGCGAGGGCAGGGTCGATTCGGTCGCCGAGCATCTGTATCCGTTGATGGCAAAGGCCAATTGCCGCACTGTGATGTTCGGGATCGAGAGCGGCAGTCAGAAGGTCCTCGACCGGCTCAAGAAGAACCAGACCCTTAAGGGAGTTGAGACCGCGGTCACGAACGCCAAGCGGGCGGGAATCGAAACCGTGCACGGCTTCTTCGTGGTCGGCAGCCCTGACGAGAACGTGGCCGACCTGAAGGCGACTTTTGATTTTGCCGCAAGGCTTCCGCTCGACACGTTTAACTTCAACCGCCTATGCGTCTATCGCGGCACCCCATTGTGGCGGGAATATGTCCGCCGCAACCTGGTCGACGAGGCCCGCGACTGGTTCAAGTTTTTCAAGTGCTCCGAGATCGATCCGACCTGCCTGCCGGGTGAGGTGATCAACCGGGAGCGCAGCGCGGGTTTCCGCAGAATATTCGTTTACAAGCTGCTTCATTATCCGCTGCAGACCGTTCGGCTCCTGCGCCGTTTCACGCGCTTCATGCCGATGCGCAGCGTGGTTTACCTGATTCTCAAGCCCTTCCTCGGCCAGCGGCGCGGACCGACGCCGGCTGAGACCCTTTCGCGCGCCGTCGAGCATACGGAACTTGAGGACTCGGCCGCGGCCCCCACCCAAGTCACCGACGCGATGTTCGAGCAGGCGCTGGCCGTTGGATCCGGCAGGAGCGGCACGCCGAAGTGAATCGCCTGCTGAGAGAGTCCCTGAAGAACCCCTGAGATGGCTCAGCGCAAACCGCAAAAGACGCAACCTGCCGCGAATCGTGACCGCAAGCGCAGCGCCGGCGCGAATAGCCCGCGCCGCGCCGATGCCGGGTTGAAGCCCAACGACCATGCCGTCAGGGCGCTCGGTATCCGGCTCGATAAAATACGCGCCGGGGGCGCAACCATGTCGATGACGGTGATCGAGGCGATGAGCAACGAACTCGGCATGTGTCACGGGGGAATAATTTTCACGCTGGCCGACACCGCGATGGCTTACGCGAGCAATTCGCGCGGCATAACCGCGGTGGCCGCCACCGCCGCGATCAATTTCGCAAGGCCGGCCAAAACCGGCGATCGGCTCGTCGCGAAGGCGATCGAGCGCCATTCGAGCCGCCGCACCGGGCTCTACGAGGTCGATGTGACCCGAGACGATGGCGCGATTATCGCGACCTTTCACGGCCGCGTGATGTTTCTTGCCGACGACTCCGGCAAGACCGGTACGTCCGGCTGACGGCACTCCGTCAAGGATGCCAGGCGAGCCGACAAATCCGGATTCGCAACGGTCGGTAAAAGCGCGACGCTCAGATCTTGAAGCGGATATGGATGATGTCGCCGTCGCGCATCAGGTAGTCCTTGCCCTCAAGCCGAAACCTGCCCGCTTCTTTTACCTTGGTTTCCGATTTCAGCTCGGCGAAGTCCTCGTAGCCCATCACTTCGGCCCGGATGAATCCGCGCGCGATATCGGTGTGGATTCTTCCCGCCGCATCCAGCGCGGTCGCGCCACGCTCCAGTGACCACGCGTGCGCCTCGGGCTCGCCAGCGGTGTAGAACGTGATCAGGCCCAGGTGATGATAGAGCGCCGTAATCAGGCGATCTCGCGCCGGAGCTTCGAGCCCCGCCGCCGAGAGCATCTCTTTCTGACCCGCCTCGTCGAGTTCCCATAGCTCGGATTCGAAGGCCGCCGCGAGCCGGAACACGTCAAGGCCGTGCGCGCGGATCGTCTCGCGCTCGCTGTCGGTGATTTCGGCGGTCGCCGCCTCGACCTCGCAGTTCACGACCACCAGCGCCGGTTTTCGCGAGAGAAACCCGAAGCTCGAAAACGCC
>JAKAVX010000010.1 GCA_021827465.1 Deltaproteobacteria bacterium
TCTAGCGGCCAAGTCAAAAGTTCAGTGTTCTCTGTCCGCGCAACCAGTGCCAAGCGCCCGCGCGGCGCCGCGCGCGAAGCGCGGAACCGTCGTGATCCAGGCTGCTTCGCTAGTTTTGCGAGGAGGCTATCTCACCTTGTCATCCTGAGCGAACCGAAGGATCTCATGCCACCCAAGAGTTGGTGGAATGGGATTCTTCGCTTCGGCAGCCTTCGCTCAGAATGACAGCGGGGACCTCGCTTCATGGCAACGCAGCCCCGTCGCTCGATCACAGGAACGGATGCCACGGCAGATCGTCAGCGCCGAGCAGCATCCCGCCGATCGCTTCCAGCATTTTGCGCTGGACGACGACGTGCTGGCACCAGGTCTCGGCGTCGCGAAGGCGCGCCGCGACCTCTTTCGGAAGCCGCCGCGCCTCGTCAATCTCGGCGGCCTTGTCTCTCAGGTAGGGGCCCAAGGCGCGCGCGTTGGCATAAATCTCGGACGCGCTCATCGGCCGTTCCGCCGGTGCGCCGGATTCGGCGGTTGATACCGTCGTCAGGGAGCTTTCACCCCCCGGTGTTGTTTGCGCTCCTGATGTGTTTCGACTTGGCGTAACCGCCGATATAGGGCGAGTCCATAGCGTAGAGCAATGGTTACGGCTCCGTCCGCCGGAAGAACTCGCCAGCGCGAGGGGGCTCAGGTGCCGAGCGCGACCCGCCGTGCCAGAGTACGCGCGCAAGCAGCGCAAAGGACACCAGCCCCGAGCGGAAACTGAGTCCGCAGAGAGGTTTTCAATTTCCTTTCGGCGGAAGGAGTCTCAGCCCCGGACATTCTCCGCTGCGCGCCTCAACGCTCGCCGGCCCGTGGCCTCCCATTCCGAGAGTCAGGCGAATATCCTCTCGCACGCTGGCAGCCCTCAACTCCTCCTCGGTTGGCCGCCTGATAGTAACAACGATGCGCCGCGACTCGGCCTTCATCCGGGCGACCTTATTGGCGTCGAAGTACCTGGTCTTGATCGCATACGAATGGGTGGGCGCAAACGTCATGTTTCCAATTTTCGCACCCCAGAGCGGCGTGTAGCAGGGCAGCGAATAGGCAAGCGCAAGCAGCACGGTCCCGTCGCGCTGCACGTAGGCTTCGCGCATCACCTCGCCGAACGGAGGAAAGTCATAGATCACCCGGTAGGTGCGTTCACGCAGGGGCGCGATGTACACGGTCGTAGACCACGGCAGCGACGCGAGCGCCTTGTAGTAGCGAAGCGCGATGAACTCGTCGGAAATCGCCTGCCTGATGCCCGACTCAACGCTCGTGTTGCCGGGGCCTTCATCCCTTGCCAGAGCGAAAGGGCAGAGAAGCAGTATCAGGCCAATTATTAGGGTCGATCTACGGATATATATAAACATGGATATTGGGCCCGTGCGGTACATCGCCGCCGTCGCTGTTGTAAAAAGGTCCATAGGCGTGCAGCGGCTGGACGTTCGAGGGAAGATCGCTCGCAGGGGGCCGCGTGCCCGGCAGCCCAATCCAGAAGTGCTGGGCTGTTCCTGCGGGATTGGGATTGGCCATTGCGCTGCGCGCCGCAGCACGGCAGAGAGCCAGTTCCCTTGTAGCGATCGCACTATCGGTATGGAATGGTTGCAGTTCGCTCGCGCGCTCAGGGTGGCCAGCGGCGGACAGATTGAGAATAACGCCCCCGATCTGCGTCCGTGCGTCGTGCAGAACAGTAACGTCGCCGCCCTGAGGCCGAAGGCCGCCTGTTTCCCCGTAGATCCGGAAGGTTAGCTGAACCTCTGACAGCGACTGGCCAGCGGCGCCTCGGCCGAGGCCCCCCGCAATGCTAGGCATCTGAAAATTCTGGGGGAGCACGGCGTCGCCCCAGAAATCCGGCGCCGGGTCTTCCCCCGGAAAGGGACCGCTAGCGTAGCCGTACCCTTCGTAGTCGGCGACTCCGCCTAGGCCGCCTCCCGGGGCGCCGAATCCCCCGGGACCGCCGGGCGCGGGCTGAGCGCCGGTGGGATCCGAAAAGTCCACCGGATTGTTGTTCGCGTACTCGTAAAAGTTCGTGCTCGCCGAGAATTCCAGCGGATCGCGCGACAGGAAGCGGCCCCATAGCGGCAGGTAGTAGCGCGCGCTCCTTAAGAGCGGTTCGAACTTTCCCTTCAATTCCCGTTCTATGGGGCCGTCCTGCTCTCGAAGAAACCTAACGTTCACGACGCCTCAACCCTATGTCAGACAAGCGCCTGCCGATGTGCGTTCCGCTGCCTCTCAGATTGTGCGGCCGTATTTCCGCGCCTGCGCGTAAGTTTGCTTTGCACGCGCCTCGCGTTCGGACGGATAGAGTTCCGCCCATGCTATGAGTTCGTAGTCGCGGTCCTCAAGGATGTCCTTTTGCCGCCAATCGCCGATCTTCAATCGTACTACGTAAACCGGCAGGGGCCGCGCCGGAAAAGTATTTATCGGGAACAGCGAGTCGCCCTCAAGCCGAGTCGCGACGATGATCAGGTCCATCGGGTGATCGACCCCGTAAGGCTCGCCCGCGATAGCGGGATCGACCGTGATCACGAGCAGGTCATCTCGATTCGTCGCGCCAACCCGGGCCACTTGCCAGCAAGCGCGTGCTTCAGGGATCATCAGGCTTTCGGTCGAGGCCATGTAAAAGTCGGGTGCGCGGTTGGGTTTCATGGACGAATCCCCTTTACTTCACCCACCCCGGATCGTCCGGCTTAAGCTCGCGCACGCGCAAGTCGTGAAATATGAGTTCGATGCTCTGCAGGTTCGTCTCAATCCGAACCTCGTGCATGGGCTTGCCGAGCCGCTTTGACCAGTCCCGAGCGCGCGGCGAATCGTCGATGTACTTCGCGCCGGGATACGCAGCCGCGAAGCAAGTCGCCCATAGTACGCCGTCGTCTGGACGACCAGCGTGTTCATAGGCCGCGAGGTCAATGTAGAGATCATCCCAAGATTTTCGCCAAAGCTCATCTGACAGCGCCGTGCTCGTCGTCAGACTCGTACAGTGGGTAAACCGGTAGAGATACTGATGCTCGAAGATCTCCGCAACGACATCATAGTCGCGCAAGAACGGCGCAAAGCTGTGCCTTACGATACTGCTGTCAAACAGAGGCTCCTCGAGCGCTCGCTTGATCTCATCGATAGTCATAAACGGCTTTCCTTTACCAGTTGCACCGGCTTCGCTTTGGCCTGCCTCGCTGCCCATATTCAGGGTGCGAGTTTTAGGTGGCGCGCGTCCCTTCCAAACACCTCATTTCCTCGCGCGTCATAGAAGTGCCCATTTTTGTATATCTCCACGTATCCGTTGGGCGCATTCCAAGGCGGCTCAGGCCTCGGTCCCATAACTCGGAGTTCGCCTTGGTTGCCGTATCTGAACCTATATCCTCGTTCGTTATCAGCTTTCGCGATTCCAGGAACAGTTTGCCCGCAGAGATGTCGAGCGTTCGGGCGACTACGTCGGACAGAGCCGTATAGCCGTTAGCTACGTGGTCGCGGACAAAAGCTGCTAAGGTCTTGTCTTTCACTTCCCTAATTATCACGTCCCAGCCTCCTTACCGTCACTGCGGCCGAAAGCCTCGGCCAGCGTGACGCAGTCGAGCGAAAAGCCGGATGCAAAGACGCGCGGGGCGCGCGCCGGCAACTCACGATCTCACTCCGGAGAGCGGCCAAGTCAAAAGTTCAGTGTTCTCTGTCCGCGCAACCAGTGCCAAGCGCCCGCGCGGCGCCCGTCGGGCCTCAGCGGCGCCAGGCGGGGACGGGATCGAATATTCGCTTGACGGTCGGGCTGAGGCGCGTGCGGTTGTACGCTTCGCGGAGTTTGCCGATGGGTCTAGCGGTGTCCGATTGTGGCGCCTATCGCGCCCCGCTGCAGGTGAATCGGGTCGCCCATATAAAGGCTCTCGGCCCAAGGAGCAGTTGAGAGCGAGATGCAGTCGGCTTCGGTCCATTTGCCATTGATATAGGACCGTTCATATTCGTAGCTGACGGCGCGCGGGCCCGCAGCCGCCCCCGCAGACGTGGCACGGATAGCCAGCCTCATCGGGTCAGTGTCCACGGTACCCCGAGGCTCCGTCAGCTCTTCCGAAACCGCCTGGCACAGTGCGAGACGCGCCTCACGGACCTGCTCGGTCGTCGGATGCCATCGCTGCGACGCCCCGTCCCGAACGCCAGGTTTGTTCTTTTGCGGTGCCGTCGAGTGCGGTCCCGCGAGCAGCGCCAACCCGAAGAACAGGGCGAGCCCCGCGAGAATAAGTCTTCTCACTCCGCGACCTGCTTGCCACGACCCCGGGTCCGGCGCGCCGCATCCTGGGCACGCGTGCGCGGTGCGCGCGACTTGATGGCCGCACGTGCGGCAACTGACCAAGTCGGACATTTTTCCGAGCCTCCCTCTTCCAGGCTTTCCCGACCGCGGAAATCAGCCAGACGGCTATCCAGGCACGTCGGACCGGGCCATCAGCGCAATCATAAGGGACGGTTTGGCACTTGCGTCAAGCGGGTCAGTTTTGCGCTCGGGCGATTTCCAAAGGAATCGCCAGCGATTGGACTCGACCCGGAACGGGAACGCCCAGGGTCGGACTCTTCTGCGCGGCCCGGACACGCCAACCTTGCCGTCATCGAGGCACGCTCAAGCCGCTCGGGTCATCGGCGCATTCAGCGGCGCCAGGCGAGGACGCGATCGAATATTCGCTTGACGGTCGGGCTTAGCCGCGTGCGGTTGTAGGCGTCGCCGAGCTTGCGGATCGCCTCGGCCTGCGTCGGATACGGATGGATCGTGTCGGCGATCTTCGACAGCCCGATCCCGTTCGCGATTGCGAGTGTTAACTCGGAGATCATATCGCCCGCGTGGCTTGCGACGATCGTCGCGCCGATTATCCTGTCCGTTCCCTTGCGCACGTGAACCTTGACGAAGCCGTCCGCTTCGCCGTCGAGTACCGCGCGATCCACGTGCGCGAGTTCCTGCACAAATGTCGCAGTCTCGATTCCGCGCTCGGCCGCCTCGCTTTCCGAGAGTCCCGTATGCGCGATCTCGGGATCGGTATAGGTGCACCATGGGACGGTAAGCGCACTCAGCCGTGCGCGTCCGAAGAATAGCGCGTTCCGGATCACGATCCGCGCTGTCGCGTCCGCTATATGGGTGAACTTGTACGGCGAGGCCGCGTCTCCGGCCGCGTAGATATGCGGGTTGGTAGTCTGCAGATAGTCGTTGACCTTGACGCCCGCGCGCGGATCGAAATCGACGCCCGCTTTTTCCAGCGCGAGCCCGGAGACCATCGGAATCCGCCCCGCGCCAATGAGTATCTCGTCAATGGCGAGTTCGCGGCTCTCGCCGTGAATTTCGAGCGCGATTATCTTTTCCGCGCCGCGCCGTTCGACGCGCGAGATACGGCATCGCTTCATCAACTGGACGCCGTCGCGCACGAGCGCCTGCTCCAGCCGTGAAGCGGCGTCGCGATCGTCGCGCACGAGTACCCTGTCGGCCATCTCCAGGATAGTCACTTCGCTGCCGAAGCGGCGAAACGCCTGTCCCAGTTCGCATCCTATTGGCCCCGCGCCTATCACCGCGAGCCGCCTCGGGAGCGCGGACAGTGAGAAGACGGTTTCGTTGGTGAGGAAGCCTGCTTCGGCAAGGCCGGGGATTTCCGGCACGCCCGCGCGAGCGCCGGTTGCGATAACCGCGCGGCTGAAATGAAGCCGCACGTCGCCGGCCTCGATTACGTCGGTGCCCGCGAAGTGCGCCTCGCCGAGGAATACGTCAACGCCGAGACCGCGGAATCTCTCTGCCGAGTCGTTGGCGGAAAGCGCGGCGCGAATCGCGCGCATCCGCTCCATCACGGCCGGGAAATCGACGCTCGCGCCCTCGGGCACCCGGATTCCGAAGCGGCCCGCGTCGCGAACGGCGGCGGCGGCGCGCGAGGCGGTGATAAGCGCCTTTGACGGGACGCATCCGAAGTTGAGACAGTCGCCGCCCATCAGGTCGCGTTCGACGAGAGCGACGCGCGCGCCCAATCCGGCCGCGCCCGCCGCCGTGACCAGTCCCGCAGTGCCGGCGCCGATCACTACGAGGTTGTAACGCGGCGCGGGCCGAGGATTGATCCATCCGGGCGGGCGCACGCTCGCAATCAGGCGATCGTTGTGACCGTCGAGGGGTCCCACGTCGAGCGCGTGATACGCCATCGGTTCTTTTTTCCTCAGGTTTGTTCCCGTAGCTCGCGCGACGCGAGTCGCGACGCATAGACCGCAACCGCGATCGTTGCGGCCAGTCCGAGCGCGTAAAGCGCCCATTCGAGCCCGGAACGGGTGTGAGTAGCGGCGGAGGTGCGAACGATCTCGCCGCCGAACGAGCCGAGATAGACGTACATCGCGGTCCCGGGCAGCATCCCAAGCCATGACGCCCATACGTAGTCGCTCAGCCGCACGGCGGTGAGTCCGAACGCGTAATTGAGCAGATTGTATGGGAAGACGGGCGAGAGCCGCGTTAGCCCGACGATTTTCCATCCCCCGCGCGCGACAGCTTTGTCGAAGGCTTTGAATCTCGGGTAGTTCGCGAGCTGCGCCGCGACCCAATCGCGCGCGAAGTAGCGGCCGACCAGGAAGGCGGCCGTGGCGGCGATTGTTGCGGCGATCGATACGTAGATGGTGCCCCATAGCACGC
Source organism: Deltaproteobacteria bacterium (assembly GCA_021827465.1). The sequence continues at coordinate 6,644 of JAKAVX010000010.1, forward strand.
CGAACACCGCACCCGCCGCGAGCGTCAGAATCGAGCCGGGAATCAGGGCGACGGCCGCGACGACGTAAATCATGATGAGGATGAGCGGGGCGAGAGGACCGAGGTCACGGATCCGGTCGAGCGTTTCGGCGGGATGCGAAGTCAGGTCGAGCTTTCGCGCAACGATTATTATTGCCGCGAGCGCGATCAGCCCAATGAGAAGCTTCGGGCGAATCAATTGGGTTATTCGCGAGGTTATCCGGCGGGACAGGCTGCTCATCTCGGTGATGAAACCCTCGGCGCGCGATCATAGTTCCGTGCGGCCGGGGATGTCATCCGTCGAACGCGATCGGTCATACGCGGGCGTGTCCATCTGCCATGCCGATGATATAAGCTTGGAGCGGGTCGGGAACCGTGGCCGTTCACGAGCATAAGCGCCTTTCCAAGTCCAATCTCAAGGTCGGGGTGATTACCGCAAGCGACACCCGCACGCCCGAGACCGATTCCAGCGGCCGGCTGATTCGCGAGCGGCTGGAGACGGCGGGCCATACGGTTTCCTACTACGAAATCGTGCCCGACGTGGCTGAGCGTATCGCCGGGGCGGTGCTCAAGCATCTGGAGGAGATCGACGCGGTAATCGTCAACGGCGGCACGGGTATCACGGCGCGTGATTCGACGATCGAGGCGATAAGGCCCTTGTTGGAGAAGGAAATTGAGGGCTTCGGCGAGATTTTCCGGACGCTTTCGTACGAGGAAATCGGGGCGGCCGCGATGCTGAGCCGGGCGCTCGCGGGAGTGCGAGAGGGCAGGTTTATCGCCGCGCTTCCCGGCTCGACGGCGGGATGCAGGCTCGCGATGGAGAAATTGATCGTGCCCGAACTGGGGCATATAGCGTATCTGCTCGGCCAATGAACCGGCTTACGATAAGGCTTTTCGCGACACTTCGAGAGCGCGCAGGGGCGTCGGAGCTGGCGCGCGAGTATCCGGAGGGCGCGACCGTCGCCGAGGTGTGGGAAACCCTCAAGGAAGAGTTCCCGGCGCTGCGATCGAATCGCGATTCGGTGGGATTCGCGGTCAACCAGGAATACGTGCAGGGCGACTGCCGGCTCAAGGACGGCGACGAGGTGGCGTTCATCCCGCCGGTGAGCGGAGGAGCGCCTACCGACGCCGCGTGGGTAGGTACGATACTGATAGTGCAGGAGCCGATCGACCTCGGTGAACTCGAACGCGAGGTCGCAAGCCCGTCGGCGGGGGCGATTTGCACATTCGCGGGAACGACTCGCGACGAAAACGCCGGGCGGCGCGTAATCCGGCTCGAATACGAGGCATACAAGCCGATGGCGTTGTCGGAGATGCGGAAACTCGCGGAAGAAGCGGGCCGGCGATGGGACATCGCGCGCATCGCGATAACCCATCGAATCGGTACGGTAGGGATCGGTGAGATTTCAGTAGCAATCGCGGTCTCCGCGGCGCATCGCGCCGAAGCCTTCGAGGCATGCCGCTTCGCTATCGACCGGCTGAAAGAAATCGTTCCCATCTGGAAAAAGGAATATTTCCGCGGCGGCGAGGTCTGGGTGGGATGCCAGACTTCCCATCCGCCGCATCTGACAGGCGAATAGACGCGCGTATTTTGATGTGGCGAGGGGCGCTCTTCAGCCGACGCGCGCCTGCGGCCGCCACGCGGACTGTTTTACCGGCAGCCTGGAGTCATTGACCTCTCGGACAGGCTCGGATAATCACAATTGAGATGGGCGAACTTGACGAAACGTCGGTTGAAAAGATCGTTCTTGCCGAACCGCGCGGTTTTTGCGCGGGTGTCGACCGCGCGGTCGAGGCTGTGCGCGGCGCGCTTCGCGCGTATGGCCGTCCGCTTTACGTACGCCATCAGATAGTCCACAACCGCTTCGTGCTCGAAGCGCTCGAGCGCGAAGGCGCGGTGTTTGTCGAAAATCTCGACGAGGTGCCGGAAGGCCAGCGTGTGATTTTCTCAGCGCACGGGGTTGCGCCGAGCGAATGGGACCGCGCGCGTGGCCGCGACCTTCGGGTTATCGACGCTACCTGCCCGCTGGTCACCAAGGTGCACCTGGAGGTCGAGCGTTACGCGAACGAGGGCTGCACTGTGATCCTTGTGGGCCATGCCGGTCACGAGGAAGTGAAGGGCACGCTAGGCGTCGCGCCGGGCCGAGTGGTCCTGGTCCAAAGCGTCGAGGAAGCCGAGCGTCTTGAGGTCGACGACCCCGAACGGGTTGCCGCCGTCACCCAGACCACGCTCAGTATCGACGACACGCGCGGTATCCTGGAGACGCTCAAGCGCCGCTTTCCCGCGCTTACCACGCCCAAGACCGAGGACATCTGCTACGCCACCCAGAACCGCCAGAACGCCGTCAAGGAACTCGCCAAGGTTAGCGACGCCATCCTGGTGGTAGGCTCGCGCCAGAGTTCCAACGCCAACCGGCTGGTCGAAGTTGCACGCACACGTGGTGCGCGCGCATTCCTGGTCGACTCGCTGGCCGACGTAAAGCCCTCGATGCTCGAAGGGGTGCGTTCGCTTGGGCTCTCCGCAAGCGCGTCATCTCCCGAATGGCTGGTCGAGGAGATAATTGGCGCGTTCGCAAGCCGCGGAGCGGAAGTCGAGATGCTGAGCGTCGCCAAGGAGCGGGTCCGCTTCCAGCTTCCGATGGCCGCCGACTGAGTCCGTTCTTCGCGAAGTTTTGGCCGTATCGCGGCGCTATGCGCTCTGCGAAAGCTTCCTTGACAATTCGGGCTACTTGTTTAAAGACTCAGCGGAACTCTGGGGGAGTGTCCACTTTTCAACAAGATCTTTCAGCAAGTCTCGGAGAAGGTGGGAGCCTGATGCGACGGATAACTTCGCGTGCGCCGATTGTCGCCCTGCTGCTGATAGTGTCGGTTCTGGCCGCGGGATGCATGTCCAAGGCCAAGAAGCATCTCTACAAGGCGGAGGATCTTTTCGAGAAGAAGGATTACCAGGCCGCGCGAGAGCAACTGCTCCAGGCGATAAAGCTCGACCCGAACCTGCTCGACGCGCACAAGGCGCTTGCCAACATCGACGAACAATTCCTCCACAAGGACGATGAGGCCGCCCGCGAGTATCAGATCGCGTCCGCTCTTGACCCGACCGATCCCAAGCTGCTTCAGAAGGCGCGCTACTATCGCTATCTGAAAGAACAGGAGGAGCAGGGAGACAAGGCGCTCGATGAGGTCAAATCCGGCGACGTCGAACAGGGCATGAAGGATCTTCGCACCGCGCTGCTCTCGACCAGGACCCCGGAAACGCGCGCACACGTGACCAAGGATGTCGCCGATGCGATCCCGGTTATAGTCGGGCAGGGCGACAAGCTTGCGCAGCAGCAAAAATACGTCGACGCGGTAAAGGTCTACGAGCAGGCGATCCGCGGCTACATCCTGATGGCCGAGGCTGACAAGCAGCAGAAGATCGCGCCCGAGGCCGACAAGGTTCTCCAGGCGATCGCCGACGCCGCCAATAAAGCCGGCGCTCCGGATATGACGTCGCCGGTACTGCAGGACGTGCTCTCTATCGACGCCAACAACAAGCTAGCCAACATGGAACTCGCCCAGGTCTATCTGCAGCGCAAGCCGCCCGATTACGAAACCGCCGCCGAGTTGATGGACCGCGCGGGCGCGCCGAAGGCGGAGGTGACCAAACTGCACGAAGAGGCCAAGCGCCAGGAAGCGAAGATGCGCCGGCGCTGAGCGAGGCGGCATTACCGAGCCGAATCCCGGCCGGGCTTGGGCGGTAGTGGCAAGGGTTAGGGCGATGCGGCAAGCGGGGGCGAAGGCCTGATGCGACAGCGCGGCTATATCGCGCTGGAGGGACCTATCGGCGTCGGCAAGACCTCGCTTGCGCAACTGCTCGCCCGCGAACTCGGCGCGCGCCTGGTCCTTGAGGACGCAAAGAGCAATCCCTTCCTGGCGCGGTTTTACGAAGAGCCCGAGAAATATGCCTTTCCGGCGCAGCTTTATTTCCTGCTCACCCGTTACAATCAGCAGCGCGAGCTCTCCCAGCAGGACCTTTTCGCGCAGGCCACGGTCGCCGACTACCTGATCGCCAAGGACCGGATCTTCGCCAACTTGAACCTCGCCCCTGACGAAGTTGTGCTCTACGAGCAGGTCTATCGGCTGCTCGACGAAAAGATGCCGAAGCCGGACCTCGTCGTTTACCTGCTCGCGCGAATCGACATACTCGCTGAGCGGTTGCGCAGACGAAACCGTGATTTCGAACGCTATATCAGCTACCAGTATCTTGAACGGGTCTCGGCCGCGTACCGCGACTTCTTTTTCTACTACGACGGGGCGCCGCTTCTGGTGGTCGACACCTCGGAAATAGACTTCGTCAGCAATCCTGAAGATCTCGCCGACCTGATTCGCGAAATCGATCGCGCAGGGCAGGGCGTCCAGCACTTTGTTCCGCGAAAGAGCTGACATCTCCACCCGTTACTCGCGTTCGATTCGTCAGCTTGCTTCGGCGCTCCTTGCCGCGTCCTCGATCTGGCGGGCGAGTTTGAAGTCCTTTTCGGTCACGCCGCCTTCGCTATGAGTCGAGCAGGTGAAGGTGATTCGCGTGTAGTTGATAAGGATGTTGGGATGATGGTCGGCGGCCTCGGCGATTTCCGCGATCCGGTTGACGAAGCCGATTCCCTCCATGAATTCTTTGAAGCGAAAACGCTTTGCGATCGCGTTCTCGCGCAACTCCCATCCGGGAAGCGCCTTCAGCCTTTCGGCTATCTCGCCGTTCTCGAGTTTTGCCATCGCGATGTCCTCTCCCGGTTCGTCGATCACAGTGCACCACGCGATCGTAGCCGTCCGCCGCCGCGCCACCAACTTCGCAAGAGTCGTTACTTCGAAGCGGCACGCCTGTGATATTAGATCGGTAAACCGAACGCCTGAAAAACTGAGGGGGCCGCGGCGATGGCGAATAAAATTGTCGACGAGGAAGCCAGGAAGCAGATCGGTACCGTTGGCGAAGCGCGCACCTACGACGTCGAGCGCGGAGCTGTCCGGCGCTTCGCGGAGGCGATTGGCGATGCGAATCCGCTCTTCAACGACGAGCAACAGGCGCGCAAGACGCGCTTCGGCGGGACGATCGCCACGCCCACCTTCTGCCGCTCGATGGGCTCGCCGATCCCGAACGTCAAGCTGAATATGCCGGCGCAGTTTCGCGGCCTCGACGGCGGTTCCGACTGGGAATACTTCCAGCCCATCCGGGTGGGCGATCGGATTACCGTGCAGTCCAAGCTGGTTGACCTGCGCGAATCCGAGGGACGGCTTGGCCCGATGGTGTTTATCGTGATCGAGGCTTCCTACACCAACCAGTTCGGCGAACTCTGCGTGACCCAGCGTTCGACCGCGATCCGTTACTGAGCGAGGGAGGAAACTTGCGATGGCGAAGCAGATCTATTTCGAGGATGTCGAACCGGGCTTCGAGATCGGTCCGCTCGAGAAAGATCCGACCACCCAGCAACTGGTCAAGTATGCGGGCGCTTCGGGCGATTTCTACCAGATTCACTACGACAAGGACTTCGCGATTGCGAACAAGCTGCCCGGCGTTATTCTGCATGGCGCGCTGAAGAACGGGTTTCTCGCCCAACTGATGACCGATTTCGCGGGCGAGCACGGATGGCTCAGCAAGCTCTCGGTCCAGTATCGCGGGATGGACGTGCCGGGCGTTAAAATTGTCTGCAAGGGCCGGGTCGTCAAGAAGCGTGTCGAAAACGGCAAGCATCTGGTGGACTGCGAGATCTGGCTCGAAAACGCGAAGGGTGAAAAAACCACGCCCGGCGCCGCCACCGTGATTCTGCCCTCTCGCGGCGCCTAGCAAAGAAACGCATCCGCGATGCCGCCGAAGCGCCTTTATCGAGTGCGCGAGATTGGCCCGTCCGATCTTCGGTCGGGCCGCGTCGAACCGCATTACCAGAAGGCGCTCGTGCGCCTGCTCTCGGCGCACGCGCTGGCCGAGAAGCTCACCGCGCTCGGCTACCAGCGCGCGCTTGGCACGGTCGCGGATTCGTCGCTTCATCCCATGATAGGGAAGAATTTTGCCGAGGAACGGCGTCATGCGCGCCTCGTTTACAAGGTGCTCGAAGAGATCGGCGTCGCCGAGAGCGCCGCGGATCGCGCGATGGTGCGGATGGTGAAAAGTCCCTCGTTCGAAGCGCCGCGTTATTTTGCCGAACGCGCCGAAGGCGAAACCGACCTGCTGATGGCGAGTCTCGCGCTCGACGCGACCGGGCTTCTGATGATCGGGATCAATTACAAGGAATCGAGTTACGCGCCGCACGCCCGTGCGGCGGAGATAATCCTCGAAGAGGAGGCCGAACACGACGAATTCGCCTGCACGCTGCTGGGCCGCGCGGTCGAGCGTCTGGGCGCCGACAGGGTGACCGACGCGCTCAGGCAATGGCTGCCGCGCGCGGTCAACTTTTTCGGCCCGCCGGGCACAGGATTCACTTACGATTGCCTGCGCTACGGGCTCAAGGCGCGCGACAACCAGGAGCTTGCGGATCTGTTCCTGACGATGCTCGAGCGGCGCGCAGGACAACTCGGAATTGCGCTTCCGGCGCTCACCTCCGATTATCCGCACGCTGCGGCCTGACGGAGCGGACGCGCCGTCTCTTCAGTCTTGCGAATTCGGGCGCTCATGGATGCGTTCGAAAAATTATCCTCCGGCGCGCGAATCGAAACAGTCGGCTGCGCCGCGCCCGACGGCGATGGAAAGGCAGTCGTGTATCGGATGCGGCGCGCGCAACGCGCATTCGACAACCCCGCGCTGGAAGCCGCAATCGAGGCGGCAAACCTGCTTGAGAAACCGGTTGTCGTTTTCTTTGGGCTTCTCGCGCGTCATCCGCAGGCCTCGCTTCGCACGTACCGCTTCATGCTCGAAGGACTTTGCGACACGGCCGAGCGGCTGTCCCGTCGGCGCATCGGCTTCGTGATGAGAATCTGCCTGGGCGCCTCGTCCGGCCCCGAGTTCGCGCGCTTCTGCTCGGAGATTCGGCCCGCGCTGATCGTCGAGGACGAAGAGCCGATACGCCGCAGCCGCGAATGCCCGCGTCTGAACGGCCTTGCCGTCCCGCTCTGGACCGTGGACGCCGACGTGATAGTTCCTTCCGCGTTGCTTGGAAAGGAGCATTACGGCGCCCGGACTATTCGCCCGCGTATCCGAGAGAAGCTCGCCAGCTTTCTGAGGCCGGTCGGAAACCGCGAAGTCAGCGTTCCATTCAGGGAGCCGCGCGGGATCGAGAAAACCGTTCCCGATCTCTCGCTCCTAAAAAGCCTTCCGATCGATCGCTCGGTCGCACAAGCGCCGGACTTTCGCGGCGGCACAACTGAGGGTCTTCGTGCGCTCAGGAGTTTCGTCAGAGAACGGCTCTCCGCTTACGACGGGGCGCGGAACCATCCGGAGATCGACGGAACCAGCCGCCTCTCGCCGTATCTGCATTTCGGCCATCTGGGACCCCATACGGTTGCGCTCGCGGTGCGCGCCGCCGATGCGCCCTGCGCGTCGCGCGACACCTTTATCGAGCAGCTTATCGTGCGGCGCGAGCTTGCCGTCAATTTCGTCCGCTTCAACCCGCGTTATCGCTCGCCGGAGTGCGCCGAGCCGTGGGCTAGGCGTACGCTCGCCGAGCATGCGCGCGACCCGCGCCAGTACCGGTACACAGAGCGGCGTCTCGAACAGGCTGAAACCCACGACGAGCTATGGAACGCCGCCGAGCGCCAGATGGTCGAATCGGGGTGGATGCACAATTACATGCGCATGTACTGGGCGAAGAAGATCCTCGAATGGACCCCGTCGCCGCGCGAGGCCTTCGACATCGCCATTCGCCTCAACGACCGCTACGAACTCGACGGGCGCGATCCCAACGGTTACGCCGGAATTGCGTGGGCGATTTGCGGCAAGCATGATCGCGCATGGGGGCCCGAGCGGGCCGTGTTCGGCAAAATCCGCTACATGTCCCACGACAGCACGCGCCGCAAATTGGACAGCCGAAGCTATGTCGAGCAATGGAGCCGATGAGCGCCGTGCCCGGAACGACAGCGATTCGAATCGGCGTGTCCGCGTGCCTGCTCGGCAGCGAGGTGCGCTTCGACGGCGGCCACAAGCGCGACGATTTCCTGACGGACGCGCTCGGCCAGTTCGTCGAGTTCGTGCCCGTCTGCCCCGAAGTCGAGCTTGGACTGGGCGTGCCGCGCGAATCGGTCCGGCTCGTGCGCGAGGCGGACGGCCTCGGGATGGTCGGCAACGAAACCGGCAAGGACATCACCGAAGACATGCGCGCCTTCGCCGAGCGGCGGACGCGAGCGCTCGGCGCCGAGCGCCTGAGCGGCTACGTGCTCAAGAAGGATTCGCCGAGTTGCGGGATGGAGCGGGTTCGCGTGTACGCAAAGAGCGGGATGCCTTCGCGCGATGGCGTGGGACTCTTCGCCCAGGCGCTGATGCGGCATTATCCGAATCTTCCGGTCGAAGAGGAGGGCCGTCTCAAGGATTCCGTCCTGCGCGAGAACTTCATCGAGCGCGTCTTCGCCTACCATCGTCTCGCTCGTCTGTTCGACGGCCGATGGACGGTCGGAGCGCTGGTCGCGTTCCACACCGCCCACAAACTCATCCTGATGGCACACTGGCCGAAAGCCTACGCCGAGCTTGGCCGGTACGTTGCCAACGCGAAGAAGACGCCGCGCGCCGAGTTGCGCGAGACCTACGAACGCGAATTCATGCACGCGCTT
>JAKAVX010000706.1 GCA_021827465.1 Deltaproteobacteria bacterium
AAATTCTTGTGGCGGCCTGTCTGGCCGCGGGCGCGATTATTGGCGCATCCGTGGTCGCCCGCAATCCCGGCGCGCTTTACGTCTGCATCCCGAGTTGGATGTACCCCGCCGACGAACTCGGGCAGCTCGCGGCTTCGCGTGCGGTGCGGATGCAGTTTCTCGCGCATCAGAGCATGACGCTCGGAATCAAATCAGTTTTTTCGGCCGGGTTGTTCATCCATAATAGCGAAGTCGGGATGCTCGCGTTCGCCACTGGTATTCTAGCGGGCGTACCGACGTTGCTCCTAATATTTTACAATGGAATTTCGCTGGGCGCGTTCGCCTCGATTTTCGCGCACGACGATAGCTGGTGGATATTCTGCGCATGGCTGCTGCCGCATGCGATTCCGGAATTGCTCGCGACGATTCTGTGCGCCTCCGGCGGATTGTTGTTTGCAAAGGCGGTTGTCGCTCCCGGACGCAAAGGAACGGCCGCGGCACTCCGCGAGGCGGCGCGTCCCGCGTTGCAGTTGGTCGTGGCGGCGCTGCCGCTATTGGTTCTCGCCGCCGCTATCGAGAGCTTTCTGCGTCAGTCCGATCTCTCAACCGCGGCCCGTTACGCGTGGGCTGGCGCGTCGATTGGCGCGATTGGCGCATATTGCGCATATGTCCGTCATCTCACCCGGCGTCATCCCGAAATCGACCTTGACTGGCTGATTAAAGAAAGCCGGTCCGGCGCACTTCGAGATAACGGTTCAATACGGGCCCATTAATTTGCGCGGGATCAAGATCGAGCGTCTGCGCGCCGAAACGCGCGATCCGCGCTAACCCCGCCTCTCGCTCCGCCGCCAAGTCCTGGAGCGCGAGCCTGCGGTAGAGCCGCTCGCGCGTGATTTCAGGATCGGGGCGGTCAACTTCGGCGAGCAAGCGATCGCGAAGAGCGACCAGCAGCAATACGTGGCGGCGCGCGATAATTGACAGATACGCTTCAAGCGCGCTCGCGGCAGATCCCTCGACAAAATCCGTCAGGACCACGACCAGAGCGCGTTTTTGCTGATGGCGAGCGAGCATATCAGCCAGCACCCGGTAGTTCGGCTCGAACGGCGCCGCTTCCAGGCCAAGCGTCGCGGACGCCATCGCCGCAACCGCGCCGCGGCCCGACTTCGGCCGCATCATTAAGCGCGGCTCCCGATCAAATGCTACCAGACCGACCCGATCTCCGAAATCATTTGAGGCGCGCGCCAAGGCCACCGCGCAATCAAGCGCGTGGTCGAGTTTCGAGAGACCCTCAGTGCGCGCCGCCATCAGGCGTCCTGTATCGACCGCGATTATCAGCGTATGGCGTCGCTCGGTCTGATATTGGCGGACGATCAAGCGATTGCGCCGCGCGGTCGCGCACCAATCGATACGCCGCGGATCGTCCCCCAACGCGTACTCGCGCATCGACTCGAATTCCCGTCCTTCGCCGCGCGCCGGCCGCGGCTTCATCCCAAACTCATCGCGCAGCCGAGGCGGGTTCAATGCGCGGCTACGTGGCGCGGTCGCGGCCGGAGGAAATATCGCCGCTGTCGTTCCGCCGGCAATCGCAATCCGAAACCGCAGCAGCCCAAGGCGCGAGGTCCAAATCAGATAGGTCGGTCCAAGGACGCGCGTGCCGCGGCGGCGTGGAATGATTTCGCGCGACACTTCAACGCTCGCGTCATTTGCCACCCGGATCGGACCAATGTTCAGGTCGCCGCCGAGATCGGCTGGTAACTCGTCGAGGACCGAAACCTGGGTCGCGCCCGCCGCACGCGAAATCCGGTATCCGATCGCAGCCGCGCGGCCCTTGATCATCCGCTCCGGCATCACGCGCTCGAGATGCGGCGCCGGATCGCTTCGGCTCGATCGCCAATCGGCGAGCGTGATTATCGCAGCCGAGCCGAAAATGACGATCGCGGGAGCGAGTAAGAGCGCAAACACCATCCCGCCAAGCGCCAGTATCGCAGCGAAGGCAGCGAGCTTGACCAGCGCCGGCGTGGGCCGCACCGCGGCTAGCGGATGGCGCCGACGACTTTGCGCTTGCTGTGCCGGATCCATCAATGCGGCACCGCGACGCCGCGCACGACTTCCTCGACGGCGTCATCCGGGCTCATCCCTTCGACCTCGGCGCCCGGTTCGAGCACAATCCGATGGCGCAAGGCGGGACGGATGATCGCCTGCACATCCTCGGGCAGTACGAAATCACGCCCCTCGAGCGCGGCGATCGCTTTGGCCGCGCGCAGCATCCACAGCGCCGCGCGCGGCGAGGAACCGACGGCGATTGCCGGATGCTCCCGCGTGGCACGCACCAGCGCAACTGCGTAGCGCACAATCTCCGCCCGCGCGAGGACAGAGGCGGTTACCGCGCGCGCGCGGCTTAAGTCCGCCGGTGTCAAGATCACCGCGGCGCGATCCAGCGGCGACTCCAGCGCCTGATAAGTTTCGAGAATGCGTACTTCCTCATCGGCGGTCGGATATTCGATGCGGATCTTGAAAAGAAATCGGTCCAGCTCGGCTTCCGGCAGTGGGTAGGTGCCTTCGTGCTCAATCGGATTTTGCGTGGCGAGCACAGTGAACAAGTCGCCCAGAGGATGGCTGATACCGTCAACGGTTGCGGCTCGCTCCTGCATCGCCTCCAGCATGGCCGCCTGCGTCTTGGCCGGCGCGCGGTTGATTTCGTCAACCAGCAACAGG
>JAKAVX010000707.1 GCA_021827465.1 Deltaproteobacteria bacterium
CTTCCGGTTCATCTCACCGGTCGGCCGGCAGCGATGGAAGCGCTGGTCGAGATCGCCCAACGCTTCAACCTCTTGGTCATCGAGGATGCCGCGCAGGCGGTGCTCGCTGAGTGCCACGGGAAACGGGTCGGCGCGTGGGGAACGGCGGGGTGCTTCAGCCTGCATCCGCTCAAGACACTCAACGCATGCGGTGACGGCGGCGTCGTGACCACGAACGATGCGCGGCTCGCGGAACGACTGCGAACGCTGCGTAACCTCGGGCTGCGCACGCGCGACGACTGTGTCGAATGGTCGACCAACTCGCGCCTAGACACGATGCAAGCAGCGATGCTTCTCGTGAAGCTCGACTATCTGGAGCGCTGGACGGATCGCCGCCGCGAGAATGCCGCGTACTACTTCAAGCATCTCGCCGGACTACCAGGACTGACGCTCCCAGTTGATCGGCCCGGCGAGGTACAGGTCCATCATACGTTCGTCGTGCTTGCCGAACGCCGCGACGCGCTCAAGGCTTTCCTGGCCAATCGCGGGGTCGGAACGTCGATCCATTATCCCACGCCGATCCATCTGCAAGCAGCTGCCGCTTCGCTTGGCTACCGCCGCGGAGACTTTCCAACGACGGAGTGGCAAGCCGAACGCATCTTGAGCCTTCCCGTGCATCAACATCTTGAATCGCGCGAGTTGGCCTATGTCTGCGAGGCAATTTCCGAATTCTTGTACCCTACTTAGAAAAGGACACCATGCCCACGAAGATGCGCGTCCCCTATTCCTACCTCGATCGCCAGTTCGCGAACATCGACGATTATCTAGCGGCTCTGCAAGCATTGGTCCAGAGCGGCGCCTTCCCGCCTGGCGCGCCCCTCACCTAATGCGAAGGGCGCTGTGCAGAAATGTGCAAGCTTCCGTATGCGGTCGGGGTCGGTTCAGGCACCGATGCTTTGATCCTGGCGCTAAAAGCTGCAGGCGTCGAACACGGCGATGAAGTGATCACCTCGCCAAACACGTTCATCGCAACTGTGGGCGCCATTGCGATGGCGGGCGCGCGGCCGGTTTTCGTCGACAGCAACGAAGGATACACGATCGATCCGGGTAAGATCGAAGCGGCGATCACTCCGAAAACCAAAGCGATCGTTCCGGTGCATTATTCCGGGAACGTGGCACAGATGCCAGAAATCGCCGCGATTGCTGAGAAACGCAAACTCATCGTCGTGGAAGATGCGTGTCAATCAATCAGCGCTGAGCGTGACGGAAAGCCCGTCGGCTGGTGGGGGGCGGCAGCCGGCTTCAGCCTTCATCCGCTCAAGAACCTGAACGTTTGGGGAGACGGCGGCGTCGTCGTAACAAAATCTGTTGAAATGCGCGACAAGTTACGCCTGCTTCGCAATCACGGCCTGATCAACCGCGATGAGGTTGCAATTTTCGGCCACAATTCCCGCCTTGACACGCTGCAGGCCGTGATCGGCAACCGCCTCATTTCGCAAACCAACTTTATTACGGAAACGCGTATCGCCAATGCTAAGCGATACGATGAAGCCTTCGCCGATATCCCGGAAATCCGCGTTCCCACACGCGAGAAGAATGTCAAGCATGTGTACCACCTGTACATGCTTCGGGCGGAGCGTCGCGACGAGCTGTTTTCGTACCTCAACGGCAATGGGATCGAAGCGAAAATCCACTACCCGATCCCGGTTCACTTGCAACAGGCCGCGAAGCGCCTTGGCTACAAGGCTGGCGACTTTCCGGTAGCTGAGGCAGATGGCCGCGTACTCATCTCACTGCCCGCGCACCAACACCTCACGCGCGACGAGATCGATTACGTCATTGCGCAGGTTCGTTCGTTCTACAAAACCTAACGGCCGATGGCCCTTGCTTGTTAGCGGAGGGTGCTTCGAGCGCGTGCCAGCGTGCCGAAGGGCTGCGGCTGCTTTGGCAGCATAATATTCCCTACCGTATAAGTTGAAGTCAGTCGGCGTGACCTTATCCGGCCCCCTATTCCAGTACACAGTCATCGCCATGCCGGTCAAATGCCCCCCCCTTAAAAGGTGCCCGCTTCGACGCTAACGTTGCCTGCGCGCCCGAGAAATGCTGCGACCATCATGCCAACTAGCACAAACAGCGAAACGACCGAAACCGCAAGGCCCGCGATAAATGACCACGGATTGTAACGATATTCAATGACATGTCTGCCAGCAGGAACCACAATCCCGCGAAACAGGTAGTTTGCACTAAACATTGGCGTTGCATGCCCATCGATAAACGCAGACCAGCCAGGAAATTTCGTGTCGTTAAGAACCACGAATGCTGTGCTGCTTGTATTTACTAAAGCTCTTACAAATGTCGACTTGTACTCCTCAATGCGCCCGGCGCTTACCACTGAGCCTCCGTTGTCAGAAAGATGTCGAAAATCGACAGACTGACCCTCTACCACAGCTTCGGTGTAGGGGTCAAATGCGTTGCTCGTAAGATCATGGAGTGCGTCTTCTGGAGTAGCTGCTCTAACTATGTGGTGAAAAACAGAAATGCGTGGTAGCGGCGACGTAAAGTCAAACACCTTGACGCCATTTGCGTCGTAGACCTTTCGAAAGGCGTTCGAGGTTGCCGGATCGTCGTTAACTGTCGCCACGTAGCGAACAGATGAAAGGGCGAGAAATCGCTGACTCATGGGTGTTGTGATGTCCTCGTCATCGCTTATGCCT
>JAKAVX010000708.1:0-434 GCA_021827465.1 Deltaproteobacteria bacterium
ACAGCTTCGTATGCGTGGCAGCGGTTTATTTTTGCCAGGGACTGGCAATCATGGCCTTTTATTTTAAGACTCTGACTATCCCGCCATGGGTTCGGGGTCTTATCTACTTTGTTACAATAATCCAGCCTGTGCTGGCGGCCTTGGTATGCGCGGCCGGTATTTTCGATCTCTGGGTGGATTTTCGGCGGCTCAAACCACCGAGCCAGGAGGCTGGCAGCTTTGGAGATTTTTTCTAAGCTCCGGACAGATGTTCGGCGATTAAGCTTATGAACCTGCAAGTAATTCTAAACGAAGACGTCCCTAATTTGGGTCGCCCGGGAGACGTGATCAAAGTCCGTGCCGGGTATGCCCGCAATTATCTGCTTCCACGCGGCCTGGCGGTCGAGGCTAATCCCAAGAACCTACGCGAGTTCGAGCATCAGAAGGCGCAAGCG
>JAKAVX010000708.1:444-2692 GCA_021827465.1 Deltaproteobacteria bacterium
TGCTGCGGCGCGAAGCCAACAAGGGGATGGCGCTTAAGCTCAAGGAGCGGCTCGAGGTATTGATGCTCACGATCAGCGCCAACGCCGGCGAGGAAGGAAAGTTGTTTGGATCGGTGACCAATATTGATGTCGAACGAGCGTTGCGAGAACGCGGATTCGATATTGAGCGGCGAAAGATAATGTTGGCTGAGCCTATCAAGCAGCTCGGCGAGTTTACCGTTCCGGTGAGGCTCGACCCGGAGGTTGAAGCTGGCCTGAAGCTCACAGTCGCGGCGTCATAAGGCCATCCGGGTATGATGAAACTCTACGACTTCCTGCCCTGTCCATTCGGTCAAAAGGTACGGATCGTTCTGGCGGAAAAGAGCCTCACATACGAGCTCATCCAGGTCGACCTTGCCCAAGGCGACCAGCGGCGCCCCGAATTTCTGCGTCTTAATCCATTCGCTCGGGTTCCGGTGCTGGTCGACGAAGATACCACCGTCTATGACTCGACGATCATTATCGAGTACCTCGAGGACGAATATCCGGAACCTCCCGTGCTGCCGGCCGTTGGGATGAGCGCACTACGGGCGCGCGCCCGGATCTTCGAGGATTTCGCCGATACTTCGTTTACGCCACAAGTCGGGCAGCTCATGGCCGAGACGGCTCGGGCTGAGGGCGACCGTGATCAGGCTCGCCTTCAACGGTTGCAACGCTCGATTGAACGGGCTTTGGATTACCTCAATCACGAGCTCACCGGCCAGCAATTTCTCGCCGGTGACTTTTCGATTGCCGACATCGGCTTCGCGCCGCGATTGCTGGTGCTTGGCGAACTGGGCGTTGAAGCGGGCGTCAACCGCCCCAACGTCGATGCCTGGATAAAGCGGATGCTGGAGCGGCCGAGTATCCAGTCCCTGCAAGGAGTAACAGTCGAAGCCCTCGCTGGCGTCTAGCAGCCGTAATGAAACGAATCAAAGCCTGAAATGAACAGGCGCGCTGTCCAACTAAGGCGGCGCGCCTGGTTCAGGGTTATGGATGCGAAGCGATGGGACTTATTTTAGTGCATCGGCAGCCAATTTAATAGGCCTGTTCCTCATCGAACAGCGGTTCTTCCTCTTCGGCTCGGCTAGACGCCACACCGGTAGCCCGAAAGACCAGCTTAGCGCCAAACAACTTATTGCCCAGTCGGCCTTGCGGCTTCAGCATGCCGCCATGTCTGCGACATCGCGGGCACGCCAGTGTGCCGCTTAATATGCTCGCGTTCTCCGGGGTTATTCGCAAATCGAAGGTCACCCCACATCCAGGGTTTTGGCACACGGTCCGGTATACGACGCCCGGCCGCTCGGTCGTCTTCGCGGTCATCGCGGTTTGCATAGCACCATCTCCTCTCTGCTTCTATAGGTCAGCCTCGGCCGTGCTTGATTAGACGTAGATCATTCACGGAAGTTTCAAGCAAGCCATGTGCCTAAATTGGGTCGAAATCGAATCTTCAACGAATTTCTTTATAAATCATGCTCTTAGACAGACAGAACCTACTCAAATCAGGGATTGTGAAATTTTTGCGATCCAGGCCCTTTTTGCAACAATGGGCTTTAATTTCTAACAAATTGACTCTAACGTGCTTATTCGACCGCCTCATTTTTGGGCACTTTTTCTCTTTTGCATTGCAACTTATACTGGGCTACCCCGGCGTGGCACGTTTGCGCCAAGTAACGAGACGATTAACTAAGGGTGGTAAGCTGATGAGAACGCTTGCTATGGTGATGGCTGGAGGGTTGGGCAGCAGGCTGCACCCGCTGACCCGAGATCGCGCCAAGCCAGCAGTGCCCTTTGGCGGCAAGTACCGAATCATCGATTTCGTTCTTTCCAATCTTGTAAATTCACAGATTTACGCGATTTATGTGCTCGTCCAGTGGCGCTCGCAGTCGCTCATCGAACATCTAAAGGACGGATGGCAGTTCGGCGGAATACTGACCGATCACTTCGTTACTCCGGTTCCAGCCCAGATGCGCATGGGCGAGAACTGGTACCAGGGTACCGCCGACGCGATTTTCCAGAACCTCAATCTGCTCGACGACAACAACCCCGACCTCGTGGCGATCTTCGGCGCTGACCACATCTACCGGATGGACGTCAAGCAGATGATCGAATTCCACCTTGAGCGCAAGGCCGCGGTGACTGTTGCGACGATTCCAGTGCAGCTGGAGGAATCCAGCGAGTTCGGCATCGTCGAGGTCGATTCGGGATTGCGCGTGTCCGGTTTCGAAGA
>JAKAVX010000011.1 GCA_021827465.1 Deltaproteobacteria bacterium
CCCGCTTCATGCTCGCGCAATATCCCGATGATCTGCTCTTCGTTGAACCGACTCGCCCGCATTCGTCCGTCTCCTCTCGGTGACGGACTCTAACTCATTTTCGTGCCGCTTTTCGGGGGGCAGACCATACCGAAAGGAACAGAACGTCTGGCTATACTGTAACCAACCGCGACAATTAGGAGCAGTTAGGCAGCTTGTGCTTCTACATTCCCCGCCATGGAGCCCTACGAACTGGCACATTGACCTCGGACGGCTCGGTCCTATCTTGCTCAACGGCACTTCATGCTCAGCGAATCGGCTCCGGCGCTTTATCCGTCGGATCTCTCCTTATTTCTGGAGGCCGCGCGTTCTGCGCGCCCTTTGTCGGCGTTTCTCAGTGCGTCCCTGACTTCGCTTTTCAAGATTTCCACGAAGTCCTGCAGATACTTTTCGCCCCGCGACGCGCTGGAAAGCCAGGGATTCATAAGAGGAACGCGAAGCACCACTATCGGAAGTTTATTCTGACTGTACAGAGCTTGCGATTCTGTGGACAAGCCCGCATTTGCCAGTAATTTCACAAGCGAGGCGCCGTAATTTGCGTGCCACAGGTGAGTCTTCGATAGAAAGAACTTCTCAGAAGGAAGCGGACCGGATGAGTAAGCCGGAAACTTCGAATAGACGTAATTTGTGAGCGAATTCATATCACGAAGCTCTTCGTTCCCACGCTCTTTGACAACAAAACACACAATATTAAAATCGGGCCTGGTTAGTGGACGTATATCGAACGGCTCGTCTTTGCCGACGACTGACAGACGGTGGTACAACTCCTGAGCGCCACGAATTGTTTCACCCAGTATCGCCCCGTAGCCTTTCTGGTTTAAACCAATCGTCCTGTTCGCCAGCCAGCAGGCGGCAGCCGCCGCTCCCGGCTTGGACCCTTCCAGTATAGTGCTTCCCAGTGGAGTGTCCTTTCCCTCCTCCGCCATCCATTGAGGCAACAAATCCGCGGGCTCATACGAAAAATATGCTGGATCCTGCCTGAGGAGCTGTCGACTACTCTTGTTTTTGAATATTACCGCGCCGGCTGGATAAGGAATATAACCACACTTATGCGGATCGATAACTACTGCATCCGCCCGCTCCATCGCTCGCAGACTCCCATAAATTTCCGGCTCAGGCCAGGATATTTCCCGAGGACTGCCACCGAGCAGCACTTTGCAGTGCAGAAACGTTCTTATATCGCCGCATGACTGGGCCCCGGGCTGTCCTGTGCCGTCGTCCAAAAGCGTCCGGGCATATCCACCGTAGGCGGCATCCACGTGGACGAAGAACGACATACCGTGCATCTGCTCCATTTGGGACCGTTCATTCAGTATGGCGTCAACGGGATCGATAGAGCCCTCTTCCGTCGAACCAACCACGGCAACCACAGACACAACGATCTCATGTTTCTTCCTGCACTCTTCGAGAGTCGCGTGAAGCGCCTTACCGTTCATTCGAAAACGGTCATCGACGTCTATCGCTCTGAGAGCATGAGAGCCAAGACCCAGAATATCCAGGGACTTGTCAATGGAGTAGTGTCGCGTTTTCGGTGCAAGAACGACCATGCCGGGATGAATGTAGAGTTTGCCGAGCAGGCGCCGCCATTCGGTAATTTGGGTCCAGATGATTCGATCCAGTTCGCTCGGGTCGGGATTATCATTCGTTTGGATGTGCCTCTTAAGCATACGAGGGAAAGTGTGAATGAGGCCAAGTGCTTTGTCGGGAGGCATACCGAATAGCTGTTCCTCATCTTTTGCCAACCCCAGGTCCGATAGAATCCGCTGCCGCTTTGTGGGCGTGAGGACAGAGCCGCTCTCAGCCCAGTGTTTTAGGGCCAAGGGAAGGAGTTTGAGGTTCCTCGCGACCCAGAGAGCTTCGAGGTTTGCTATTGTCCCGCCCGATGTCAGGTGACCCCATGAGGTTGCCGGGTTGAATCCCGTCAACGAGGCGAGGTCTTCCGCGACCTGCATTTCCATGCGCTGGGTCGAAGGAGCCACCTCTCGGCTGAGGTTGTTCGGATTATATAGAAGTGCGGCGATATATCCGATTGTTGCAGGAATGACGGGATCCGAGGTCATGTGTGCGAGATAGCGGGGACTGTTGAACGGTACATCACGCTTCAGGCTGGCAGTCAGTTCCGTAAGCCGGTCTTTCAGGTCGCTGATTACTTGATCGTATTGGGGCGCGCGTTTGTCTCTTTCAGAAATTATTACTCTGTCCTCTGGATGAAAGTTGCGGCGCCAATAGATGTGATCGCGCAGGACATCGATTATGAAGCTTTCCAGCAGGTCGCCGTTTTCGGATTTAGGGCCAAGAAACCACGCGTTCATTTTGGCCGATAGGCCCGCGGTGAGTGTTCTTTTTCTGCCCATGAGCTTGTGTCTCCTCCGGGCGTACGCCCGCCGAATCACTACGATCGCAGGCTTGGAACTGATCGGCTCGCCGAGTGCCGCGAGCACCTGCCGGCACGATACGCCGAAGCAAGCACGGGCGGCGGCTTGCAGTCGACCTTGGCGCGCATCGTCGCGTTATCCGGGGCCCTCACCCGGCGGGTGCGAGGCTTCGCTGGGAGTTACCAGCGAACTCGACGAGCCGTTCCACGGCGTGACTATCACTTCCGTCCGTTCCTTCTCGCCCGAAAAAAGCGACGGAAACCAGTCATATGAGGCTCTCACCCGCGTGTACTTTCCTGCCGGAAAGAATACCCATCCCCGATCGCCGCCGATCGCCGGATCGTGATGGAGTTGGGCGGCGTTCGCGCCGACGGAACACCGATGCGCCGGATCGAGAGAACCGGGACAATCCGGGATCGAAACCTGATTGAGCCTGATTCGTTCAATCTTTTCCGGAGGCTGGCTTGCCAGGGAACCCGCTCCCATCAGCGCGAATGGCACGGCAAAAATGGCGAACATGCTATTCGCATTATTCTGCATCTCAAACATCGACTCGCGCGCGATCGTGCTTGCGCTGCTTTCCCGCGCGCCCGTCGCATCCAGCAGTTTCTGCGACCCGCCCGCGAGCTTGATCGCGTCGTCCACCGGAATTGCCTGCACGTATTTGCCCGATTGACTGAGCGCCGCGACTTGTCCGCGCGTCAACGGATAGCTCATCGCCCCGCAATTGGCGGTGCAGCGGCGCTCGATGAATACCGGAATCGTGCCGCCGACCGGCGCGAGCGCCTTTGAGGATAATTCCACCGTAGGAGGTTGAGGGGCTGCCGCCGTCGCACATCCACCGACGAGCAAGCTGAGCAGGACCATCGCCGAAAACCACGGCAAGCTGCTACGCCCGTCGCAAGCGCCTCCTTCGGTGAAATAGCCGTGCTTCACGCATCAACAAATCAGCAACCGTTATGCCACTTATGGACGCGCAAGAGCACGGCACGGCCTGTCAGTCTTGCGCAGCGATGTATCCGAGGGGCGCCAGGGGGTGCGCTCGCGATGGAGCCGAAAGGAGCACCTCGTTCGGGCGATCCACGACAGCTAAGGCATGAAGGCTCGCGGCCTTTGCGCTGCAAGGGTACGCGGACCGCTTGCGTTTTTCCGTCGGCAGATCTTTTGATGAGCAAGCAACGTAACCACCGTAAGATGTCCGATGCCCAACGGGGGACGTAAAATCCAAGCTGACCCAATACTCGCGGCGCGGCCACGCTCGCGCGTGTCGAGCGGTTCGAGCGACCGGAGCGTCCGCCGATGAAGCTCAAAACGCGCCTGTTCGACACCGTCTATCGCTTCGATTCGGTAAAGGAAGTCCTTGCACGCGCCAACGAGTCACGCTCTGGCGATGAGTTAGCCGGTATCGCGGCGCGCTCGGAGCGCGAGCGAATCGCAGCCAAGATGATGCTCGCCGAGATGACGCTCGGCGATCTGCGCGAGAATCCGGTGGTTGCGTATGAGCACGACGAAGTAACCCGCGTAATCGACGACGGGCTCGATCGCCGCGCCTACGCAAAAGTCCGCCGCCGCTCGGCCGGCGAATTTCGCGAATGGCTTCTCGACGACCGCACGAGCGGCGACGATATCGCGGCGATAAGCGGCGGGCTTACGGGCGAGATGGCTGCGGCAGTGGCGAAACTCTGCTCGAATCTCGACCTGATCGCGCTCGCTGCGAAAATCCGCGTCGTTACCCGCGCACGAACCACTATCGGTCTTGCCGGACGCCTCTCGACGCGCCTTCAGCCGAACCATCCGCGCGACGATTCCGACGGTGTTGCGGCGGCGATCTACGAAGGGCTTGCCTACGCGACCGGCGATGCGCTGATCGGCATCAATCCCTGTGTCGACGAACCGGACAATATCCGCCGTCTGCTCGAACTCACAGCCGCAATAATTGATCGCACCGGCGCGCCCACCCAGAACTGTGTGCTCGGCCATATCACCACCCAGATGCGCGCGCTTCAGGGCGGCGCTCCGCTCGATATCCTGTTCCAGAGCCTGGCAGGCACCGAAAAAGCGTGCGCGGCGTTCGGGATCAACGTGGCGATGCTCGACGAGGGCGCGGCGGCGGTTCGCGAGCGCGGCGCGCTAAAGGCTCCCAACCTTATGTACTTCGAAACCGGACAGGGCTCGGAGCTTTCGGCGAACGCTCACCAGGGAGCTGACCAGGTGACGCTGGAGGCGCGATGCTATGGGCTCGCGCGGCGCTACCGGCCGCTGCTGGTCAACACTGTTGTCGGGTTCATCGGGCCCGAGTACCTGTACGACGCAAAGCAGATCACGCGGGCCGGGCTCGAGGACCATCTGATGGGCAAGCTGCTCGGCGTGCCGCACGGCGCCGACGCCTGTTACACGAATCACGCGCGCGCCGATCAGAACGATTGCGAGAACCTCGCGACGCTGCTCGCCGCGGCAGGATGTAACTACTTCATGGCGGTGCCGATGGGCGACGACGTCATGCTCTCCTACCAGTGCACCAGCTATCACGACGCGGCGGCGCTGCGCGCGGTGCTTGGCATGCGTCCGGCGCCGGAATTCGAGCGATGGTGCGAGGCACGCGGAATTCTCGCCGGCGGCCGGCTTACGGCGCGTGCCGGAGACGCGCGAATCGTCGCGGGCGCGAGAGGACAGCGATGACGGCGCGCGAACTCGCCGCGCTAAGGCGCGCAACGCCCGCACGCCTCGGCGTCGGACGCGCGGGCACGCGCTCGACCACCGCGGCGATGCTGAAGCTGCGCGCCGATCACGCGCGCGCGGTAGACGCGGTCATGACGGAGGTATCGCCGCGATGGGTCAGGCGCAGCCGACTTGCCGAAATCCGAAGCTCAGCCGCATCGCGCGAGCAGTTCCTGCTAAGGCCCGAACTGGGCCGACGCGTCGCGCGTGAGCACGTCGCGCGGCTTTCGGAGATGCGCACGCCGTCGGCGCGCGGCGACACGCGGCCCACCGTGCTGATCTGCGTCGGGGACGGGCTCTCCTGCGCGGCCGTCGAAACCAATGCAGCGGCGCTGCTCGCGATTCTGCGGCGAGGCCTCGTGCGGCGTTACCGATTGCTCACGCCGCTCTTCGTGCGCAACGCGCGGGTGCGAATCGAAGACCATATCGGCACGATCATGCGTCCCGACGTCGTGTGCATGCTGATCGGCGAACGGCCCGGCCTAGTGACCGCGGAAAGCCTGAGCGCGTACGTGATTTACCGGCCGAGCCTGAAATCGCGCGAGCCCGACCGCACCGTCATCTCGAATATCCATCGCGGCGGGCTCAGGATGTCCGAAGCGGCGCGAAAAATTACCGCGCTGATCGACGATGCGATTCGCTACCGCGCAAGCGGCTCGCGCCTGGCCGAACTGGCCGCGCGCGTAGCCCCAGGGTGCGGGCGGAAGACGCCTGGAAAAATTACGCGGCGGCGAGTGCCTGCTTCTTGACCGCGGTTTTGAGTTCGTCGCGGCCGATTTGCAGCGTGGTCAGGAGCGGCAACAACACCCGTTCGAGGAACATCCGCGGGCTTATCCCCGCCCCCGAGCTTGCGAGCCGTTGCCGATAGTCGCGGATCAACCCGTCACCGGGCATCTTGAAGTTCGCGAACACGCAGGCCAGATCGGAAATCGTTCCCTCCCGATCCTCGGAAAGCTCCATCTCGATTATCGTCCGGTAAAAGCCGGCGTGCGCGGCCTCGTCGCGTCCGACATAAAAGAAGATGGATTCCAGCACCGCGTCACCCGCGCTGCGCGCAAGCTCCCGCTGCGCCCGATAGGCGGTGTAGGTCGCACCCTCCTGGAGAGCCCCGTAACACGCCATCTTGCGCGGCGTCTCAAACGGAAGCTTCCAGGCCTTGGCGAAAACCTCCGACTCCATCGCGGCGAACTCCGCTTCCGAGCGCAGGCCTGAACGCGTCAGATATTCACGAAACGCCAGTCCGTGCCTGGATTCCTCGAGCGCCCAACAGGTTTGGAACCACGCCATCCCGAATATCGAACGCACCATCTCGAGCCCGTTGGAACTGTAGTCGGGAACGTAGAGTTCCTCGGAACAGAACAACTCGACGCGTTGCGCTTCGGCTTCGGTTGACTTCGCGGCGTCCAGTGCGTCCCAGGGAATATCGTTGAAAATGCTCCAGCGCCGCTTGGTTTCCGCTGTCTCAAGGAACTCGAGGTAAGCCCGATATATGCGCTCCCGGACGGATGAAATCACGCTTCACCAAAACCCTTCCGCTCAAATGCAGCCCGCGCCGGCTGACTCAAACGCCCGAATGACTTTCGCCTGCCCTTCGTCGCACAGGTTTGTCTCGAGTACACGATCACCGTCGTCCAAAGCCGATACGCGCGCAAGGCCCCCGTGACCGCATGAAGGCTTCGGCTTCCATTGGGAACATATAGCGCCGCACGCACGCCGAAACGGCGCGCAAGCAACGAGTTGCACTATGTTCGAAAGCGGCTTCCGATGCAGATCTATCGGCCGAAAGTCGCATCCACGAGCGCGGTATCGAGATACTCCGTCACTTGCTGAACTTTGCCATTGGCTATCCGGCAAACTATGCAATAGGTATTGTTGTACGGTTTGCCGCTTTTGGTTGTCGCCTTGCCGTGCGCCTGCATCACGACGTAATCGCCCTCGGCTACCAAATTGTAGGGACTGAGAGCGATACTGCCTTCGAGCGCCACCGCGAGCGGCTCGAACAGCCGCTTTATCAAATCCGCCTTGCCGTTGAAGGTGCCCGAGAAGCTGGTCGTGCCGATAAGCGTGTACTGCACGTCGTCGGCGATGCGGCTTAGAAATCCCTCCGGTCCTTCGGCGAGGTTCGTGAACATCCCGCGGATAAGTTCCTTGTTCTCCGATGCGCCCATCGTTTTTTACATCCTTGCGCGTGGTTTTGCGCGACTGTATCCGAGCGGCGGCACCTGCGTCAAAAGCGGAGCGACGCGGATAGCTTCCGGAAAGCGATGGAACTGTGGCACATTCGCCGCATCGCGAAGTCGCGGCGACAGTGTGTCGCAGGCCGCCGACTCGTTCGCAAGCTGGAGAAGATATCGATGCAGGATCTGATACCGCGCGCGCAGAAAATTGCGGCGATGCTTGTCGCCCGCCGCGAGACGATCACGATCGCCGAATCGTCCACGGGCGGGCTAATCTCGGCGGCACTGCTCGGAATCCCCGGCGCCTCGGCTTACTTTCTCGGCGGGTCGGTCGTTTACACGTTGAAGGCGCGGCGCGAACTGCTCGGGCTTCCCGACGACGCTTTCAAGGGTATCCGCACGGTGACCGAGCAGGCGGCGCTTATCATGGCGCGCGCGGCGCGCGAGCGGCTTTCGACAAACTGGAGTATCGGGGAGATAGGCGTGGCGGGACCGACCGGGAGCCGCTACGGCGATCCCGCGGGGCATTGCTGTATCGCGGTCGTCGGCAACGGGGTCGAGCGCTCGCTCACGCTCGAAACGGGAAGCGACGACCGGCTCGCTAATATGAGCGCGTTCGCCGCAGCAGCGTTGGATCTCCTCGGCAAGGCTTTGGGATAGAAGGAAGAAGTCGGCGCCGCGACGCCGGCCTCGCAAGTCACGAGACGCGCGCGCCGGCGCGAGGCGATTTTTTCGTTCGGGGCTTACGAAGGCTCGGCGAGGCCGCCCTCGAACATCTCGCCCGCGCGCGCGGCGCCGGAAACTTCGCGCGCGAAGATTCCCGCCGCGCCGATTCCGAGCATCATCCGAAACAAAATGCTGGTTGCACTGATCGCGAGCGACAGGGCGAGCAGCGCCGACCGGGGAGCGAAAGCCGCGAATCCGATAGCGAGGACCGCCTGCTCCGAGCCGAGACCCGCCGGCGTTATCGGCAGACTGGTGAGAAACAAAATCGCCGGCGTCGCCGCCATCACGTAATCCAGCGGAACCTGAACCCGGAAGCTCTTCATCTCGAGGAACAGAACGAGGCCTTGCACGATGAAGATCGGCGCCCGAATCAGCATCAGCGTCACGTAATGATAAAGCCGGGCTTCGCGAAAACTGCTCATCGAAGGCCGGTCGTAAAGCCATTGCCCGAGCCGCGAGCGCGGCCGGCCGCGCAGCCAGAAAAGCGTGACGAGCCAAGTCGTGCCCAGCACGAGCGCCGGGTAATACCACGGCAGGCTCAGCGGGGATCCCCGCACCAGCAGCGTCGCCGCGAGCGCCATCCAGGCCAGCACCTGGAAATCGATGAACATCTGGAACAGCATCGTGCACGTTCCCGCCATCCAGGACACGCCCTTGCGCCGATGGATGAAAAACACCATCGCGCCGCCCGCGACCACGGCGTTGACGATCTGAAGGAAATACTGCGCGGCGTTGGGCAGCAGCAATTCGCGGAAGGTGGTGCGGCCGTGGAAATAGCCGAACAGCTTCGCGAACAGAAACGTTTCGCTCAGATACCAGCATCCGAACGCCGCGATGGATACGGGGATGAAGAGCCGAAGGTTGGCGTGGTAAAGGCTGCCCATCAGCGACGCAATCGAGGTGTGGCGCGCGACGAAAAGAACGACCGCAATGGCAGTCGCGTAGGCGAAAAGATTCCTTGTCGCGGTGCGCGATCCGTTACCGGCCGAGGCGAAAAATCGCGCCCGGCGGCTCGGCGGGCGCTGTGATGATTCCGGCTGGCTAGGCGGCTTCGGCATCGGTGCCTCGCCTGTATCCCGCGCCGTCCGCGACGCGGCGATAGACTTCGAGCGTGCGCCGCGCGGTCTGCTCCCACGAAAACCGCTTCACATTGTCGTGACCCGCGGCAATCAGGCGTTCCCGCGCCAGTTCATCGGTCAAGAGCCTTTCGATCGCGGCCGCCATGTTCTCAGGCGACAGAGGATCGAAGAAAAGCGCGGCGTCGGCCGCGATCTCCGGCAGAGCGGCAACCTTCGAGCATGCCACCGGCACTCCGACGCTCATCGCCTCGAGCAGCGGTATTCCAAATCCTTCGTATAGAGACGGAAAGGCGAGAGCCCGCGCCTTGTGCAGGGCGAGCGTGAGATCCTTGCGGCTCAGATAGCCGGTGAAGGCGACCGAGTCCGCAATCCCGAGTTCCGCAGCCATCCGCGTAAGCGGCTTGCCACGGGTCGGCAGATGCCCGACGATCATCAACTGCCAGCGCTCGCGCGATTTCATCAGTGAAAACGCTTTGAGCAGGGTCGCGATATTCTTGTGCGGGTTGAGGCTGCTGAACGCGATCACATAGGGTCTCGTGATCCCGAGCCGCCCCGCCAGTTCGGCCCAATCGTGCCGTGGGGTGAGCGGATGCTGGTCGACGGCGTTGTAGGTGACCGAAACGCGCTCGGGAGCAACACCCAGCTTCGAGACGATCTGATCGCGGCTGAAATTGCTGACCGTAAGAATCGCGTCGGCGCGCCGTGCCGACGCCTTGACGAGCCCGGTCGCTATCATGCGCCGGGCCGGGGTAGTGGCCTCGGGCACGGCGTCGAAGTTCAAATCGTGAAGGGTCATTACGGTGCGGCACCGGGACAGAAGCGGGATGATGTCGAGCGGCAGGTGCAGGATATCGATCGACTCCCGCGAGGCCCTGTAGGGAAGGTAGAACTGCTCGCCGACCAGGCGCGTCATCGCGAGCGATCGGACGTCCCATTTGCCCGAGAAGTCGTAGAGAATGCGGCGGAAGTTGCGGCCCAAACCGTCAAAACTATCGTGATTGTCGCGATTCGTGAAAAGGACGTACTCGTTGTCGGTATCGATGTGTGCGAGGGCGTTGAGCAAGCCGCGAATGTAGGTCTCGACGCCTCCGATCGTGTCTGGCAACAGGCCCAGCACGCTAAAGCCTATCCTCATGGTTCTATCCAGTCTCTCATGCGGTCCGAGTCCCAGCCCGCATCGGCATTAGCCGCGCACTTTCGGCGCGGCGCCACGAAACCGCATAATCAGGTTACACGTAGGAAATGCCACTTGCGAACTTCCCACGAACGCCGCCGCGCCGATCGCCGGACCGATTCGGCAAAAACGCGACGAAAGGCGTCAGGCGAGGCATTTGCGGCGGCTAAGGCAGGCGCTAACCGACGTATTTCGACTTCCGCTGGCGAGTCGTCTGCGCAAGAGCTTCGTTCAGGGATGGAACAGCCGGCGGACGGATATTTCCAACCGGGGACGATTCGCTCGAATCCCGCCGGCAACCCGCCATGGGCTCGCGCTGCGTCGCGGCGTGCAGCAAGATCCAGGACGGTCGAAGAACCTCGACCGCGACCAAGGCCTTCAGCGCCCATTTTAGTTCGGCGTACATCTGCGGCTCCCTGTGGCGACATTTGCGAACGGGTGGCGCGTAAGGACCGTTTTTACCACGAATAAGCCACTTCCAGCCCGCTCGGCATCATGCTCTGCATCGTGGTCGGACCGGTGGGAGGAGGAGGTGGCGTGTAGGGAAGGATCCGCCAGCGGTTCGGTTCCGCTTCGTGCTTCTTGTGCAGATAGATAAACAACTCGGTGGACAGGGAACCGAGCAGCGCCGCGCCGACCACGTCGGAGAACCAGTGGGCGTCATTGCCCATCCGGCCAAACCCGTCGAGCAGCGCGAGCGAGTAAATCGGCACCGAGGCGTACCACCTGTTGTCGAAGTACTCGCTGACCCCGGTAGCCAGCGCGAACATCGGCGTGACGTCGCCCGATACGAACGATGCTCCACCGTCGAAAAATTTCGTATGGCTGTGACCGTCCTGGCGCGGGCGCAAGCGTCCGAACGCGGCCTTGATGCCGATATTCAGCAGCGTCGCGAGTCCGGCGGACTCGCCGGCTGTGAGGGCCAACTCGCGGGCGCGCGAATCGTTGCGGTAAAGTCCGTAAGCGTACAGCAGTCCCGTGCTCACACTGACGGAGTCGTAGCTTATGTTCTGCAGCATCGTGGCATTGCTATGCCCCATGCTGCGCAGATGGCTCCGCATCGTCTGGTCGAGCGCGAACGCGCCGCCCCATACGGCACCGACGCCCGCCACGGCGAGATAGAATTTCGGCGATCGGAAAACGCTGTTCGGACTCGCGATATAGAGCGGCGAGGTGACGATATCCTCGGCGTCAAGCTGAACATTGTCGATCAGATATCCGAAATCGTTGCCGACCTCGTTGCCCAGTTGCGGAAAGCTCGGCGGCGAAAGACCAGTCCCGGGCGAAAAATTCAGCGACGGCATCGCGAGGCTCGGCAACCCAGCCCAGGCTATCGCCGGGACGCTTATCAGGCCGGCGACGGCGAGCGAGACGAGCGACACTTTGGTCGCGAAATTCGCGACAAACCGCAGGATCGCACATATTCCGCTATTCCGGGCTGACATCGACACTCACCCGCCGGCTTTCGACTGCGCTTTTGCCTTGGACGAAAGATCGTGGAAACAAATTCGAGAATCGGCGCGATGGAAAGCAACCGCGGCTGGAATTCGTTAGGAATGCCGCTGCGGTATTTTTGAATGTCTGTCGGCGATAGCCTTACCGGCCTACGGAGCGGACGAGTCGGCGCGCCAGCCACGAACGTTTGACGAAGGCAGGGGAGTTTTCCGAGCGAGCGCCAAGTACGAGCGCAAAACGCGCGAGGTTCGTGCGATACAGCGAGAAATCTAGCGACTACATCATGCCGTGCCGCTAATAACGTCGGCGAGTGAGGCAGGCTTGCCCTTGGGCCATTCTGTCTCGACCTCGCGCGCGTAGACACGATAGAGCACGTTCACCAGTTCGGCGTGGCGAATCAGGATTCGCATGTCGCCAGATATCTTGATGAGCCCCTTGAGCCCGGCGTCCACGAGATCGATCACTCCCGCGGCGACGCCTTCAAAAACCGGGGCGGGAACCTCGAAGATGAAATCGAAGCCCTTGCGGGCCGGCACCTCGGCGACCTCGCGATATTCGGCGCATTTGCCGGCTTCGAACCGGATCACGAAGTTCCTGCGCTCACCGGCCGTCAAGTAGGGCGAGCGCGCATGGCCAACAATTTCGGCAAGGACGTTGTAGGTTCCGGGAGGCGCGTTCTTCTCGACGTCGGGATTGCGGTTGAGAAGATCCTTGAGCGCTTCGTACCATTCGGTCGTGTAGATTGCCGGCATTGCCTTGAAGCTCCCTGCTAATAGAGACGGCCGGGCTTGCGCCAGATCTTCTCAAGCCCGTAATCCTCGGCGATTACCTTGAAGGCGTTGTAGCCGGGCGCCGCGCTGATTCCGCCGCCGCCCGCCGAGGCGCCGCACAGATAAAGTCCCTCGATCTCGGTGCGGTAGACGAACCGCCGCGGCATCGTAAAGCTCATGCCCGTGCCCAGGCGTCCGTGGGAAAAATCGCCCTCGGGCATCGCGATACGCCGCTCCATGTCGAAGGAGACGTAGAGCTTGTCCGAAACAACGTTACGCGGCGTCATGTTCGGCGCGTACTTGCCCCAAAGCTCGAGAAACTCCCCGTTGTACGACGAACGGACTTCGTCCCACTCGTTCGGGCTCAGACACGAAGCGCGCGGGAAGAAGTACCATCCGTTCATCGCGTGCATCCCCTCGGGCGCCTGGCTGCGATCCCACAGCGTGTTGACCCAGGTGCCGGCGCCGGGGCGTTCGGGCACGCGCCCTCCGTAGGCCTGCAGGATGTAATCGGAAACCTGCTCATGGTTCTCGAAGCCGACGATCGTGTAGAAGCACTTGTTTATGTCCGGATTGGCCTGCGCGCACTTGTAGTCAGGCGCTTCGCGCAGCGCGAACGACGGCGTGCCGAGCACGTGCTCGGGACCGAAGCGCCAGTTCGCCATCCGTTCCTTGCGGAAATCGCTCAGCCGGTCCCATCCGATAAGCTCGAGAAAGGTGGTCTTGGGATCGGCATTCGAGGCGACCAGCCTGCGCGCTTCGATAGTCCGGCCGTCCTTGAGACGCACGCCCGAGGCGCGTCCGCCGGTCGTAAGGATTTCGACGACCGGGCTGGTGTAGCGCAAATCCGCTCCGGCGTTGAGCGCCGCGCTCGCCATCGAATGGGCGAGGGTGTGGGTCCCGCCGACGGACATATAGTGGTTGCCGCACAGCCAGATGACCGAGAGGATGAAGCCGAATGCATCCCCGGCATGAAGGTTGGCGCCCCATTCGACGCATTGGCGATAGAGCGTCGCGCGAAGTTCGGTCGATTCGAAAAGCTGGTCGATAATCACCTTGGGCGAACGCGGCATCCACCCAGCGCTGAATCCGAGCGACGAGTACAGTTCCAGCAGCCTGCCCGTGATCTCGGGGTCGGCGCTTTCTGCGCGCGATTCGTCGGGCGTGGGCGTGTACAGGATCGCCGCGATATAGCGGTCCGCCTCCATCACCTTGCGCCGGATCTCGTTGAAAACCTCGGCGTCGTGGCGCGAGAACTGCGCGATGCTTTTGAAAGTCTTGTCCGCCAGTTCGGGCAGATAGATGACCAGCGGCGGACGGCCGTCGGCGAATGCGATTCCGACCTGCGCCTCGGGCTTTATCATCCGCGCTCCGAAGCTCGGCAGGTCGAAGTCGCGGTAGAACGGCATGTAGTCGATGAACTCCATGTATTGCGCATGGAGGTTGTGCCAGAAGCCGGGCACCGTGGCTTCATCAGTATGCGCGCCGCCGCCCTCGTCGTGGCGGCGCTCGAAAATTCCGAC
The DNA here is from genome assembly GCA_021827465.1 of Deltaproteobacteria bacterium. Next base: position 14,037 of record JAKAVX010000011.1, read on the forward strand.
CTTCATCCCGGCCCGCGCCAGGTAGGCCGCTAGGCAGAGCCCGTTGTGCCCCGCTCCTACAATCACCGCGTCGTAGCTTGCGTCCGCCATAGCCGCTCTCCCATCGTCAGCGTGCGCGCTCGGGCGATAGCTTGACCAGCCCGTGCACCCGCAGCGGAAGGAGCAGGTTGCGCAAGGTGGTCGTCACCTTGAGCCTTCCGCGCAGATGCTCGACCAGCGGGTTGCTGCGCCCCTGCAGTAGTTTGGTCAGCGAGGCGTAAGGACCGGCGATCGAGGCGTCGAGCGGCGCCTGCATCCCGTCCATAATCGAAATGCAGTGCGGTCCGAAGTCCACCGTCACCGAAACGCCGTAATCGGTCGCGCTCAGCCCGATTCGCCCGCGAAGGCGCGCAGCCCTCGCGCGACGCGCCGCGGATTCCGCTATCTGCTGTTCAAGATACTGCTGCACGATCGAGGCAAGCCCGCTTTGCGCTCCTTCGGCGAGCGTCACCTCGACTTCGTCCGCGCGATCGCCGCCCTCTTTCATGACCACCAGCGTTCCAGCTTGAAGTCGTGCGCGATCGCGTCGAGCGCGTTGTAGGCCGGGCCGAAGGTGACGAAGCCGTGCGGATGCTGGGTTGCGCCGCACATGTAAAGCCCGCCGATCGGCGTGCGATAGTCGGACAGAACCGGGCCCGGCCGGCGGTCGAGCAGGTTGTCGAGGTCGATAAGCCCGCCGATCCAGTCGCCCCGCACCATGTTGGGGATACGGCGCGAGATGTCGAGCGGTGTGTACGTCGTCCAGTCGAGGAGCGCTCCCTCGCCAAGGTTCGGGGCCGCGGCCTTCCACACGTCGATACATCGCTCGCCGTACTCGCGCGCGATCTGATCCCACGCGTAAGGCCCGCCCTCGTTCAATGCGAACGGAGCCAGTTGGCGCAGAAGCCCGGTGTAGCAGCCCTCAGGCGCGTCGCTGCGGTCGAAGAGCGTATTGACCGCGGCGTTGGGCCTCGGCTCGAGCAGCCGGCCCGCGCGCAGCGCGCGCCAGTCGTCGTTGAGCTCGCTCGCGCTTTCGTAGCCGAGGTTGATGACCCACGCGTTGTTCACGTCGGGGTCGAACTCAGCCGCGCGATACTCGGGTTTTTTCGCAAGCGCCAGATGTACGCTGAAGAACGACGCGTCCATGTGCGGAAAGCGCTCGACTTCGCGCTTGACGGGCGCCGGCAACTGCTCCGGACTGACCATCGAGAGGAACGTCTGTTCGAGGCTCGCCGAGCTTGCGACCAGGTAACGGGCGCGAATCAGGCTTCCGTCCTCCAGCACGACGCCCATC
>JAKAVX010000709.1 GCA_021827465.1 Deltaproteobacteria bacterium
CGCCAGAGCTGCAGAAACGGTGGTCTTTCCTACGCCGCCGTTGCCGACGATCAGGAGCACCTTTCCTTTGCGCAGTAGCTCCAGCATCGAACGCCAGCTCGCCCTCTCAGCGACTGCAAGGGTAGCAGGGCGGCACACCTCGCGCATCCCGACCCGGGCGCGCCGCCAGCAGAAATTGCTGTTCCGGATCTGGCAGCAACCCTCTCCAGATCAGGCCAGTGCCAACTCCGGCGCCGCCGGAGCGCTTTTTTTGGCGATTAAGGAATCTACCTACCGACCATTTCGAAAGACTGCGTGTACCGCTCGAAGCTCGCGGCAAGCGAGGTCGGCGCCCCGCCGCCGTGATACCAGAACCGGTTTTGGTACGCCCATTCGCTATCGCCATATCGTCGATGCAGCAACTGGAACGCCCGTTTGGCCAGGTCGTTCGATCGCTCGGTCGCGGGCCCAAAATGCACCGCAGAAATGCACCGATAAAGCGCCTCAGGCACGCGCTCGTCTTTCGGGTCGATACGCGCGTGCTCGAGCGCTGCGCGACAAAGGAACTCCGGCCCTTCGATCTTCGACAGGCGATTCCATTCACGATCTGCCGATTCCCTCTCCTCTGCAGAGAGGAAATTTGGGTATTTAGAAACGGGCGTCGCTGCCGCTTTCGGCGGCGTGCCGGGCCGGTACGGCACAAGTGCGACCGCGTTGTATGATGGCCACCAGTTGTCGCGAAACTCGTCGAAGTTGCCAAGCGGCGTCGTGCTCCCGAGTCCCGGAGCGACATAGGGCCGCATCCCGGGATAGCGCAGCACCATCATCACCAGCGCGAACCGGCGCTCCTCGCGGGTCTTCGCCGCGCTCCACACCCCCAGCGATGGCTTCAGGTCGGGCACGAGTTCGCCGACGATCGGCGCCAGTCCGCGCGCGGTTGCCTCATCCCCGAGCAGAACCGCACGCAGCCAGATGCTCGGCGCGATCTTCGCCCGCAGGCGGCGGGGCAGACTCTCGCTGCGCGGGGCCTCCTTCAGCAGGTTCATCGGCAGCCATCGATCGATTATTTCCGCGCTGTCGATATCGAGCAGCGGCTCCGGCGCGGTGTCGCGGAAATACGGGTCGTTGCCCAGCATCGGGGTCATTTCGCCGACGATCTCCACCGGGTAGCGCGGGGCGTAGCGCAGGAACTCGCCGAAATTACGCGGGACCTTCAGCCGCAACGCCAAGAACTGGTTCACCGCGGAATGAGGCATTGTCGCTCTCTTGGCAAGCATTGCGTCGAGCCTTGCGCGCGCCGCGTCATCCTTTTCCTGCGCAACCAGCAGCCGCGCGATGTGGAACTGCGCCGTGACGTACGCGTACGAATCAGGCGAGATAGCCTCCCCGCCCTTAATCAGCGCGGTCGCATTCGGGTCCGAGCCCCTGATTTGTGAAAGCGACGCAATCAACCACGGGATTGAACGCTTCCGCTTCCATTCGTCGATGGAATGCGTATGCATATCGCGGCGGATGGTTGCTGGATAGCCGCTCCAACTGACCGTCGCAATCCAGTCGTCGAGATCATCAGCGAAGTTGTCGCCGTGATAGATCACCTCGCCGTTTACGATCTTTGAGGTCATGGGCGGTGACCCCTCGGCCGACGAGCCGCAGGTACCATAGTCGTCGAGGGTCTGCTCCAGCGTACTCGCAGAATGGGGCTGCATGAGCGCGCGGACTTCTGCAGCTCTCCGTTCGTGCGGATGCAGCCGGCATCCGACGAAGCCGAGCAGCCGCTTAGCGGCGGCCTTCAGTTCAGGGCTGGCGGATCCGGCGACGACGGCATCGAGCTGGCTTTCCGCCGTCGCGAGCAGGGTATCGTCGTTCTCCTGGCCCGACAGGGTTGCCTTTCGAATCGTTGTTCGCGCGACGAGGTATGGCGCGATTTCCCGCCATGGTGAATTCGGATCGGCGGCGATGGTGGTGAACATATTCGCGGCGGTGTCGAAGTTCTCGCTATAAAAGTTCGCGGATGCGATCTGGTATGCGCGCTGCGCCTGCTCGAACGGCGTGCCGCCATTAAGCGGCCTCGGGATGTGCGGGTTCTTTTTGCCAGTGGGGCAGTTCTGGAAAACCGTGTCCTGCGCGTCGAGCCACTGCCTGACCTCCGGACTGGAGGTGCCGAACTTCGCCACCATCGTGTCAAGTGTTCCAACCGCGGTGCGAAACGCGTCGTCGTTGCAGTTCACGAAGAACATGTATTTGACGGGACCCGGCGCGAAGGAATCGATGCTGCTGAGAGTCGGCGCAGCCGGAATCCTGGCGCGCGCCTGAAGCCACGCATTCGAAGCGTCAGGCGTCGCTGCGAGCCGAGGTTTCTCGTCCCAGAAGGATAGCAGCGCCTTCTGCTCGTCGGGGTCAAAGCCTGGCCCCGCCATATATCGATAACAGACGTAGAGATAATCCCCGCCCCATTGCGATTGGATTACGCCGAGACGGCCGGCGGCGAATTGACTGAGCGGCGGCTCGGGCTGGAAGCGAGCGACGAAGGACGCCATCGGCGGATGGAAGCCGCTGCTCCACGCCGCCGACGCGCAAATCGCAACGCTGAACCCGGCGGCAACCGCCGCCCTCCACCACTGTTTCACTTCGTGACCTCTGCGATCGCTTGATCCACCCGCGCCCGAGTCCATTCGCGCGGCGAGAAGACATAGACGCGCCGGCCCAGA
>JAKAVX010000710.1:0-587 GCA_021827465.1 Deltaproteobacteria bacterium
GCGAGCGGCTGTACCGCCATTACCGCGTCAGCCGGATGACCGGCAAGGCGAGCAGGGTGCTCGAGCGGCTGTTCGAGACTTATCTGGGCGAGCCGCGCCAGATGCCGGATCATGTGCTGCGACGCATCGAGGTCGACGGCGAACCGCTCGCGCGCGTAGTCGCCGATTATATCGCCGGGATGACCGACCGCTTCGCGCTTGACGAGTACCGCAAACTGTTTGACCCCGACGAACGTGTCTGACGAACCAGCCCGCCCATCGGAAACGAAGAAACTCCTTGCGGTACGCGCTCGCGTTGCCACGGCACACATTGTTATCCGGCGTGAGGATCATATCGGTGACACGCTCGGTTTTATTTTTCTGCAAGCCACCGGCGACCCCGACGCGATCATCGCACGGCTCAGGGAATATCTCGGTCCGCGAGTCAGAATTTTGAAGGTTGAAATCGGTGCCGAGCAGATCGAAGTTGAGATTGGTCCGCGACGCTTCGCCGAGGAGGCGGCGCGGCTGGCAGAAGCCGCGCAAGGGTTGCGACGCAAGGGTGCCCCGCGCAATGCGATTGCTTACTTCAAGGAGGCGCTCACGCT
>JAKAVX010000710.1:597-2687 GCA_021827465.1 Deltaproteobacteria bacterium
CAGTGTGACTGCGCTGCGTGGCCTGGGCGCGCTGCTGGCGGCGCGCGAGGACTATCCGGCGGCGTTCCGGATACTGTGCAAGGCGCGCGAAGCGGGCGGGGACAACGCCGAAGTCTTGCACGAGCTCGGTCGCGCAGCAGCCGCGATGGAGAGAATCGCTACAGCGATCGTATACCTTGAACGGGCCTGCGAGCTGGCGCCGGATAACCTGGCGATACGACGCACCCTGGCGGATTTGGGGCGCAAGCCGCGTGCCACGGTAAAGCTCAAGGAACGCGCGGGCCAGGGTCCGCGCAAGCAGGGAGGGCGCTAGCGAAGCTCTGCCAGGTCCGCTTCTGAAAGCTGCACTTCGCAACGTCCTTAAGCGAAGCGCGGGCGCGGTGCGCGCCGAAATGCGCCGCCAAGCGCGCGGCGAGAGAACGCCCGGCCAATCGCTCTGCGGTCGCGTGCTTTTCAAGGGAAGGGGTGGTTTGCTAGCTTTTGCCGCGCGGCCGGCGCGTGGATAACGCGCTCGGACTGGCGGGAAAGAGTAAATTTCTAAACATCGCTCATGTATTTACCGGCCGAGACAGAGTTAAGAGCGGGCCTGGCCAAGTTCATCGAGAAGCAGACCGGCGGGCCAGCCACGGTAGGCGAACTGACCCGCTATAGCGTCGGATTTTCGTGGCTGACCTACGGTTTTGCAGCGTCGTGGGAGGAGAACGGCAAACCTCGGCATGCCAATCTGATCGTACGCATCGGGCCGCCCGATGGCTTGTTCGCGCCCTACAGCGCGGTGCCTCAGTTTGTCGCACTCAAGGCGATAGAACACACCGGCGTGCCGGTGCCGCGTGTCTACTGGTACTCCGATTCGCATGAAGCCCTCGGCGCTCCCTTTTTCCTGATGGAAAAAGTCGAAGGCGTGGCGCCGCTGCCGTGGGTACCGGGCGGCGGTAGCCCCTTTGACGAGGCCACTCGCGTGGCACTGGGCGAGCAGTTCGTCGCCGCCTTGGCGCGTCTGCATTGCTTCGAATGGCGCGGCACGCCGGCTGAACAGCTCGAAGGGGCCAGAGATGTGAGCCAGGCGGCGCCGGCTCAGATCGACTTCTGGGAGCGATACCTGAGGCGGCACGCGCGGCGTTCCTATCCGATCCTCGAAAGCGGGCTGCTCTGGCTGCGTGCCAACAGCCCACGCGCGCCGCGAATAAGCGTAATTCACGGCGATTACCGGATTGGCAATTTCCTGGTGCTCAACGGGAGCATCAGCGCGATGCTCGATTGGGAGTTGGTTCATCTCGGCGACCCGCACGAAGACCTCGGCTGGATATGCATGCGTGCGTTTCGCGGGCGCTCGCCACTGATGTGCCATCTGGTCGCCCGCGACGAGCTGTACCGCCGCTATCAGGAGCTGACCGGAATCGAGGTCGACCCGCGCGCGGTGAATTTTCGGCACCTTGAGACTCGCCATGATACACGTGGGCGCGGCCAGCCGCTTCGAAAGCGGAGACTTCGATGACTTGCGAATGGCCGTGATGGGCGCGCAGCTATGGCGTCTGCTGTCGCAGTTGGAACGTTCATTGTCGGGCGAAACACCATGAACAATTCGCTTAGCCGGCTTATCGACGGGATCGTCATCGCGCTCGAGCGTCAAATCATTCCGCACATCGACGATACATATGCGCGCGGCCAGGCTTTCGCGGTGATGGATGTGTTGCGCAACATGCGGCCCCGGCTGGAATTGTCGCGCGCGGCCATGCTAGCGCAGGTTGATATGCAGGAGGCGGCTCTCAAGCGGGTGGCTGACCTGTGCCGGGGACAGGCGGAGCGGCCGTCGCCCTGGACTCCACCGTCTACCGCTTCGGTTACTTTGGGCACGGAGGAGTTGGAGGCGCGACGCGACCAGTTGGAGGACGAGATATGCGGCGCGATCAAATGGCTCGCCGCACATCGCGCCACGCTCGATGCGGCGGTCGCCAAAACGATCGAGGAACCACTCACGAATTACATGCGCGAGGCGGTCAAGCGGGAATTGGCGTTGACCGCACTGCCGCTCTTTGCCGAGATCTCGCGCGGAGCAAACGCATAGGGCGCACAAGGGAAAAACATGTTTA
>JAKAVX010000711.1 GCA_021827465.1 Deltaproteobacteria bacterium
GGCGCTCGGCAACTGGTCGCTGACCAGCCTGCAGCAGCGCCTGCTGAAGACTGGCGGCCGGTTGGTTAAGCACGCGCGTTATTACTGGCTGCTGTTGGCGGAGAGCCACCTGACGAGAAGGCTGTTCGCCGGCATGCTGCGGAAGATCGCGGCGCTGCCGGCGCCAGCGGGGTAGGTAGGCGCGTTGGCAGCTTCAAAATCGAGCGGCGCGCAGACGAGGAACGCAGTGGTGTGTGTGCAAATCGGTCGCGGGTGGCCTGGATCGCGGTCTCAGCCCGGCCAAGCGATAGCGCTGAGCGCTTTGCCGGCAAGCCCGGCGGCACAGGTCTCGGAAACTGGTGTTAGGCGCTCATTTGCCCTACAATTCTGCAGACGGGGAGGGTTCAAAACGGAAATTCGGGTCAACATGAGTGTACCGTTCGGAGGAGCGCGACCTCAAACCCACGGCGACTTACAATAAAAGTATTTACGATGTCCAACCCGCGTCTCGCAGCCACGGACGAAGAAATAATCGAAACTGTCCTTCGCATGTTGAGGTCTTCGGGTAGCACCGAGACCGCCAGCTTGCTGCGTAACGCTCGTTGGCGCTTCGAACAGACGGGCTACGACAATTGGAATGGGGGGACATGGACCTTCACCCTCTATATCGAAATCGCTCCTGAGATGTACGCGGTCTTACGAGACCGTAAGAGTGAGATCAACAATGAAATAGAAAAGCATCTCACAGAAGTTACCGCCCAGCTCAGCTCCGATTGGTATCATGTTGAATTAGTTCCCTTGATCGTCGCGATACCAGGTCGGCCGGACCTCAAAGGGGGGCCGGTCTCAGCCCTGACTCGCAGGAACATTATCGACTCTCTACAAAAACGTAATCTGTCATGGCATGGCAAGCTGGGCGAAACGGATTTTCTCTCGAAGATTTTTGACCTGGAGGTGCTTCCATCAAACGATTCTCGCTTCAAAGATGCGGCCGGTGATATTTGGCAGCATCGCGTCCTTAACGATGATTGGCCGGAAGACTGGGTGTACAAGGACGAGCGTATCAATCTCATCCAAGGGCCGGATGAGAAGTTTTTGCACTTTGTCGAGCGACTCGTCGATCCAATCGTCAGGCCTGATAAGGCAGAGGCATCGGCTCTTGCTGAAGACCTCAGCAAAGAGTTACGCCGCGACGGCTGGGCCTTGGACGAAATCGATACGTTGAGCGGAGAAAGGAAGTTTCGCGTCGCACCATCTAACGCGGCTTACGACCGTGCGGAAGCGGCATTACGCCACACCGCTGTGGGACTGAGCAGCGCCTGGATGCATCAGGAGATCGATCGAGCCACTGCGGCTATCGATGTAGATCCTGCTCTGGCTATTGGAACTGCGAAGGAACTGATCGAGACTTGTTGTAAGCACATCGCCGACAGGCTCGCACTTACCATTCCCCCCAACGCAGATATGCCGGCACTCGCCAAGGCGACTCTAAGGGGGTTACAGTTGGTACCGGAGGGCATCTCCGACGAAAAGAAAGGCGCTGAGGCGATCAGACGCATACTCGGCAATTTTGCCCAAGTGACACAGGGCCTAGCTGAGCTTCGGAATTTGTATGGAAGCGGTCACGGTCGAAGCTCGTCCCATCGTGGCTTGCAGCCCCGTCACGCACGTCTGGCAGTGTCGGCCGCTGGTGCGTTTGTCGAGTTCGTGGTCGCGACCTTTCACATGCGCGCAAACTGAAGTGAACCGGCCGCTCGAAAGATAAGTGCCGATCGCAGGCCTCTCGACCTAAGTACATTCGACACGCTTGATCGAGGATGGTCTTCGTTGTGGTTGGGGCTGGAACGCGGCGCCCGCGCGAAAGCTAGGGCGCCGCGCGCAACCTACTCGTGGCAGGTGCGGTTGAGAATATAATCCGCCGCGTGCTGTGCCTGGGCCGCAGCATGAATGAGAAGTTTGCGATCATCGCGGAGTTTCTTCAGTAATCAGCAGGAAAGCATAATGTGAAGGAACGTTGATGGACTGCGGGCCAAAAGAGGAAACATGTTCGTATCGGATACCGGCTCAACGCAGGTCAAATCGCCGCCAATTCTTTCAGGCAAATGTCGTCGAGTCGGCTACCCTATGAGGGCGTGGCTCGCACGGAAAACCAGATCAGTTGGTCACACCAGTCGAGGATGGACTTTTAGGAATCTCCTACATATGGGCACGAATGCGGCTCTGTAGCGGTTCTTCAAGCAGCGCGGAAAGCGGCTTTACGAGGTGGAAGACTTCGGTCATCAACCGCCGTATCTCAGGATCCGCTGCTTGTAAGCGGTCCAGAATCGCAAAATAACGCGCCCGCTCTTCCGCGCCCGCGGGTCTATCGCCGCGGGTCTGAGGGAAGGCAAAGTCGAACGCTGCTGCCAAGTTCCACGGCGTGCTGTTGAACTGTGCCGCACGGGAATAAAATGTTTTAACTAAGCCGTCGAGTCCCCGCTCTCGCGACAGATGTTCAGAGAGGATCTCGCCCAGCAAACCGGCCTGACGCGCCGCGGCGCTCATCCCCTGCGCATGAATCGGATTAAACGTGCATAGTGCGTCGCCAATCGCAATAAATCGGTCCGCCGAACTCAGCTCTTCGTAGTGATTCTGCACACTCGCGGGAAACCGATGATGAGCGATTGGGCTCAGCTGCTCCGCATCTTTTATGATCCGCCAGGCCAGA
>JAKAVX010000712.1:0-2337 GCA_021827465.1 Deltaproteobacteria bacterium
GTTCGCTATGAACTCGCGACCCGAATTGGCAAACCCGCCGAAACCATCAACCAAGCGGCACAAGACCTCGACACCGATCTCATTGTCATGGCGACTCACGGCAGAACAGGCGTCACGCGCCTGTTTCTCGGTAGCGTGGCCCAGCATGTAGCCCGCACCTCGAAACGCCCCGTGCTCACGATCAGACCGACGGATAATGGCGCGCAGCAATTGTCCGAGCGACCGGCTATACGATTGAGTTGAATCGCACGCAGCGCTGGCGAATAGCTCGTTCGAATTTGCGACGCGTGATGAGTTATCTTCCGGGCACTTCCGCATGAGTGAATTGCTGTACTTACCTAAGGCAGTACTCGAGAATCTCATTGCGATTCTGTGGCGCGAAGGGTTCACGGTAGTGGGGCCGATCGTGCGAGATGGCGCGGTCGCGTTCCACGAGGTGCGCAAGATCTCGGAGCTGCCGGTCGCGATGCGTGACGCGCAGGAACCCGGACGTTATCGATTAGTGCACGGCACGGCCGGAGAAATCTTCGGAGTGGTCAACGGAGCAGGCTCGCTCAAACCGTTTTTCTTCGCGCCCGAGGAAACGCTGCTTGAATTAACGCGCGAACGGCGCGGTTTCAAGGTCGCTGAGGTGAAGCCGGCAGCGTTGCGTTTCGCGTTCATCGCGGTCCGCGCATGCGACCTCGCGGCCCTCGCCATGCAGGATCGTATTTTTATGCACGGCCGCTTTCACGACACGCACTACCAGACACGGCGCAAGGACGCGTTTCTCGTCGCCGTGAACTGCACCCGCTCGGCAACGACTTGCTTTTGCGTTTCGATGAAGACCGGCCCGGAGGCGACGGCCGGTTTCGATCTTTCCCTGACCGAGCTGGAAGAAGGCTTTGTGATGCAGGTCGGCTCGGAGGCTGGAGAAGCGATCGCCGCGAAGCTTGGCTCGAATGCCGCGACGGACAATGAAGTCACTGCGGCAAAAGACCGAATCCACGCATGTGCTGCCGGGATGCAGCGTCGCTTGGATACCGCGGACCTGCCCCGCTTGCTCTACGACGAAGCTGAAAACTCTCGTTGGAAAGACGTCGCATCGCGCTGCCTTTCATGCACCAACTGCACGATGGTCTGTCCGACCTGCTTTTGCCACAGCGTAGTAGATCAGGAGGAGATAGACGGCAATATCAGCCGCCGAGTGCGACAGTGGGACTCCTGCTTCTCGCTCGAGCACGCGCATATTCACGGAATCAACTTCCGTCCGAAAATAGAGAATCGCTACCGTCAGTGGCTAACACACAAACTGGCTTCCTGGATCGATCAATTCGGCGCGTCTGGATGTGTCGGATGTGGCAGGTGTATTACGTGGTGTCCGGTGGGTATCGACCTGACCGAGGAAATCGCCGCGATCCGCGCGGATTCGGTTAAGCGGTGACTCCTTACATGACATACGCGGCGCTCATCACCGCGCGCCGCACGGAGACCGCTGGCATATACACATTCACCATGCGGTTTGTCGACGATGACGTTAGACGCGCCTACAACTTCAAGCCGGGGCAGTTCAACATGGTTTACGCTTTCGGCGTGGGCGAGGTTCCAATTTCAATCGTTTCGGATCCGGCCGATCCCGAGAAGCTGGAACACACTATACGGATTGCCGGACGCGTCACCGGAGTAATGACCGGATGGAAGGTCGGCGATGTGGCGGGCCTGCGTGGTCCGTATGGCAACGGCTGGCCTGTGGAAGAGGCACGCGGCAAAGACGTCGTGATCATCACCGGAGGCCTCGGATGCGCTCCCGTTGTCGGCCTTATCAACTATATATTTCGCCGCCGCGAGCAATACGGCGAGCTGCACATCCTGCACGGAGTGAAAACCCCGAACGATCTTTTGTACCGTGAGCGCTTTGATCAATGGCGCCGCGCGCCGCGGACCAAGGTTTACCTCACCACGAATAGACCCGACAAAAGCTGGCATTACAAAATCGGGGTGGTGACGGAGCTCTTCGACGAGCTTACCGTGCCGCGATCGTCTATCGTCATGATGTGCGGCCCGGAGATGATGATGCGGTTCGCGGCGCATGCGCTACGGCAGAAAGGCATCGATGACGACGCGATCTACCTTTCGATGGAAAGGCGGATGGAGTGCGCGGTCGGACTTTGTGGCCATTGTCAGTACCGCGAGCATTTTGTGTGCAAAGATGGGCCCGTCTTTTCATACCGCACCGTCAGAGGGCTGTTCGGAATATCCGGCATATGAAGCCTCGCGTTGCTGTGTTCAAGTTCGCCTCGTGCGACGGCTGTCAGTTGCAGTTCCTGAACGCCGAGGACGAGCTACTCAAGCTCGCCC
>JAKAVX010000712.1:2347-2686 GCA_021827465.1 Deltaproteobacteria bacterium
ATTTTCCCGAAGCGCGGAGCCACACTCGCGAAGGCCCATACGATCTCACTTTCGTCGAAGGCAGCATCACCGCTCCCGACGATGCACGTCGTATAATCAAGGTGCGTGAAGATAGCCGCTATCTCGTAACCATCGGCGCGTGCGCGACGGCGGGCGGAATTCAGGCGCTGCGCAACTGGGCTGATATCGAGCAATACAGGCGTGTCGTCTATCCAAGCCCGGAATTCATCTCGACGCTTTCGACGTCCACTCCCATTTCGGAGCACGTTCGCGTGGACTTCGAGCTGTGGGGCTGCCCGGTCGACAAGCATCAGCTTCTAACTGTGGTGCGATCGATTT